>JANMKM010000318.1:0-7348 GCA_031372035.1 Rhodoferax sp.
TGGCCTACCTGGACGGCACCGAACTCGACTTCGTGCGTGAAGGCCTGAATGAGGGCTTCCGCTTCAACAATCCGAACGAGCGCGACCGCTGCGGTTGCGGTGAATCATTCCGGGTGTGAACCTCCAGTCCACGGACTTTGAACTGTTCGAGGTGGAGGCGCGGTTCGCGCAGGACCGCCAACTGCTGGATGCGCGTTGGAAAGACCTGCAACGGCAAGCGCATCCGGATCGCTTTGCCACCCAGGGCGCGGCAGCCCAGCGGATCGCGATGCAATGGTCGGTGCGAATCAACGAGGCCTACCAGCGGCTCAAGGATCCGTTGCGTCGCGCTGCCTATCTGTGTGAACTGGGCGGCGTCGCCATCGATGCCCGTAACAACACCGCGATGGAGCCGGCGTTCCTGCAACAACAGCTGGAGTGGCGCGAAGCACTGGACGAGGCCACCAACCCTGCCGCCTTGGAGCAGTTGCGCACAGCGGTCAGCACGAAGCAGGCTGCGGTGCTTTCGGGCTGTGAACAAATGCTGGACGTGACCCATGACTACCAGGGTGCCGCGGTCCAGGTGCGCCGTCTGATGTTCTTCCAGAGCTTCCTGCGCGAGCTGCAAGCACGTGCCGACGGCATGGAGATGGCTGTTCCGGCATCAGCTACGGTCCAGGCCGCGGGACAATAGGGATTGGCTCCCAACAAAAATAAGCATGGCTCTGCTGCAAATTTCCGAACCCGGCCACTCGCCGGACCCGCACCAGCGGCGCATTGCCGTTGGCATTGACCTGGGCACCACGCACTCTTTGGTGGCAGCGGTGCGCAATGGCGTTGCCGAATGCCTGCCCGACGCCGACGGCCAGGTGCTGCTGCCCTCGGTCGTGCGCTACTTGGTTGACGGCGGACGCGAGATCGGCCACGCTGCTCAGGCGGCACAAGCCAGCGACCCAGAGAACACCCTGGCTTCGGTCAAGCGTTTCATGGGCCGCGCACTGGCTGACATCGGCAACCGGGAGCAACTGCCCTATCGCTTTGGTGCAGCGGACAAGAGCATGGTGCGATTGCAGACCGTGGCCGGCGAGAAGTCACCGGTCGAGGTCAGTGCCGAGATTCTGGCGACCTTGCGCTTTCGGGCGGAAGACAGCTTTGATGCCGAGTTGTACGGCGCGGTGATTACGGTGCCAGCCTATTTTGACGACGCCCAGCGCCAGGCAACGAAAGACGCGGCCCAACTGGCTGGTCTGAACGTGCTGCGTCTGATCAATGAGCCCACGGCCGCCGCGATTGCCTATGGTCTGGACAACGCCGCCGCCGATGACACCCCCCGGGTCTTCGCCGTGTATGACCTGGGTGGCGGCACTTTTGACATCTCCATTCTGCGGCTGACGCGTGGCGTGTTCGAGGTGATCGCCACGGGTGGCGACTCCGCCTTGGGCGGCGATGACTATGACCATGCACTGGCCGAAGGCCTGTTGCGGCGCGCCGGACTGGAGGCGGTCACTGCCTCGGACAAGGCCACAATCAAGCAGGCGGCGCGGGCTGCCAAGGAGGCTCTGAGCAGCAGCTCTGCCGTGCCCTTCGAGGTCGCCTTGTCGACCGGTACCTTGAAGCTGGAGCTCAGCTCAGCCGAACTGGAGCAGCTGACGGCGCATCTGACGGCACGCACCATGGTGGCGGTGCGCAAGGCCCTGCGTGACGCCGAGCTCACGTCGCCGGCGGTGCAGGGCGTGGTGATGGTCGGTGGCTCGACCCGCATGCCGCAGGTGCAGCGTGCGGTGGCCGAGTATTTCGGTCGGCCACCGCTCAACAACCTGAATCCGGACGAGGTGGTGGCGCTGGGTGCCGCGGTGCAAGCGCACCAGCTGGCTGGACACCGCGGCGACGATGGACTGCTGCTGCTGGACGTAATACCGCTGTCGCTCGGCCTGGAGACCATGGGAGGCCTGGTTGAGCGCATCGTGCCGCGGAACCAGACCATACCCACGGCGATGGCCCAGGATTTCACAACCTACCAGGACGGCCAGACCGCACTGGCCCTGCATGTGGTGCAGGGCGAGCGTGACCTGGTAGCGGACTGCCGCAGCCTGGCCCGTTTTGAATTGCGCGGCATCCCGCCTATGGCGGCTGGCGTGGCGCGTATCCGCGTGACATTCACGGTTGATGCCGATGGCTTGCTCAGCGTGTCGGCACGGGAGCAAGTCAGCGGCGTGGGGGCCCGGATCGAGGTCAAGCCCAGCTATGGCCTGGGTGATGACCAGATCGCCCGGATGCTGCAGGAGAGCTTTGTCACGGCAGCGGCCGACATGCGCGCGCGTGCGCTGGCACAGGCCCAGGTGGATGCCCAGCGCATGCTGCTGGCTACGAGCAGCGCGCTGGATGCAGACATTGCTTTGCTGAGCGAGGCCGAGCGCCAGGCGATCCTCGCCAGCATGCAGCGGCTGCGCACAAGCCTGGCATCGCAGGACGCCGCCGTGATCGAGGCGGCCACCAAGCAACTGGCGCAGGACACTGAGGCCTTTGCCGCCATGCGCATGAACCACGGCATCCAGCAGGCGCTGGCCGGCCGCAATATCGCGTCGGTTTGAGGACTCCAACCACCATGCCGAGCATCAAGATCCTGCCCCATCCCGAATACTGTCCGCAGGGGGCGGAGGTGCAGGCGCCCGCGGGCACCTCGATCTGCGAGGCGCTGCTGGATCACGACATTGCGATCGAACATGCCTGTGACATGAGCTGTGCCTGCACCACGTGCCATGTGATCGTGCGCCAGGGCTTTGCCTCGCTCAATGCGCTGGACGAAAATGAGGAAGACCTGCTGGACCGGGCCTGGGGCCTCGAACCCAACTCCCGCCTGAGCTGCCAGGCGCTGCTGGCGCAGCAGGATCTGGTGGTCGAGATTCCCCGATACTCGATCAACCACGCCAAGGAAAAGCACTGATCTGCGGGCCTGTGGCAGCAGCTTCGCCGGATTGCACACCATGCGACAAGTATTCCTGGACACCGAGACCACCGGCCTGTCACCCGACAGCGGCGACCGCGTCATTGAGATTGCCTGTGTCGAGCTGCTGAACCGCAAGCCGACCGGCAAACACTTTCACAGCTATCTCAATCCGGGCCGCGACAGCCATGAGGATGCGCTCAAGGTGCATGGCATCACCAGCGAGTTCCTGCGTGACAAGCCTGTATTCGGGGCGGTTGTTGTGGAACTGCTGGAGTATGTGCGGGGAGCAGAAGTGGTGATCCACAACGCACCGTTCGACCTGGCATTTCTGGACAAGGAACTGGCGCTACTGGGCCGCGGGCGTTTCAGGGACCATGCCGAGCGCATCACCGATTCGCTGGCCATGGCCAAGCAGCTGTATCCGGGCAAACGCAATGGCCTGGATGCGCTGTGCGACCGCCTGGGCGTCGACAACTCGGGGCGGACCTTGCATGGCGCGCTGCTGGATGCGCAGTTGCTGGCCGAGGTCTACATCAACCTCACGCGTGGCCAGGATGCCCTGTTGATCGACGCCGGAGATGAAGCCCGTCTGGGTACCACGGTGTCGGCCACGGACCTGCGGGCTTTCAGCCTTCCGGTGTTGCAGGCCAACGAGCAGGAAGAGGCGGCCCATGCCCTGGTGCTGCAAGAGCTTGAAAAGGCCAGTGGCGCCCAGACGGTGTGGTAGGCCGCTCTGGTCGGAGCACAGTGAGGCTGTGGCATAATGCGTGGCTTCGCGCAACACGAGAACAGGGCGGTTAGCTCAGGGGTAGAGCACTGCATTCACACTGCAGGGGTCGGAGGTTCGAAGCCTCCACCGCCCACCAGGAATCGTATGCAAATCAAGGACTTGGCAGAGATGCCCGGTCCTTTTTTGCTTTCTGGTGTAGCCAACAGGGCATTTGGCGGCTGGCCCGAAATCGACGTGGAATGCCCTAACCGCGCCACTTGCCAAGATGGGGTTGCTCGAATGTTGTCGGGATCGACATGGCCCAGAAGTGCTTTTATCGCCACGTTGCCGCCAATGTTGCTTGGCTTGAGTTTGTGGTCCAGCCATCACTTGCACAGGGAAGCCATGGAGTTGAACGGCCTTGATTTCAACACTGTTTCAGCTGCCGAAAGTCGCGCCTCTGAGGTCCTGGTATCCCCCTTGTATCGAGTTGATCATGGCGTCAGTGGTAAGCAGACCGTTACCCGCTTTTTGGGGAAAAAATATGCGCAGCGCATCACGCTGCCGACCTATGCCGCTGCCGCATCGTGACTGCGATTCAGGTCAACGCCAGAAATCGGTCACGACAAACCGGAGTCGTCGGTCACGATCAACCGGAATACCCAGAGAGCTGACATCGAAACAGGGCCTGCTATCAGAATTGGCTCATGCCATAGTCATGGTAACAAGCAGACTGAGATTGTGGGACCCGCAAAGACTTTGCCTGGTAGCTTTGCGGTCTCTAAATCAACAAGGCTGGCAGCTAGGGCTACGGCCTAACGAGCAGGTCGACTGCAGCTGAGGTAGTGGCAGGTGAATGTGCCGCAAAGTTGTCGGCGACCACACTGCCCACCATATCTGCCGTCACTGCTGACAGCGTCCAGCCCAAGTGGCCGTGGCCGGTGTTGTAGAACACATTGGCTGCCTTACCCCGGCCAACGCGCGGCATCATGTTGGGCATCATGGGGCGCAGGCCAGCCCAGGGCACTACCTGGCGGGTGTTGATGCCGGGGAAGCACTGATTCACCCACGCCACCAGCGGGCGAATACGGTCGGCACGGATGTCCTTGTTGTAGCCGTTGAATTCGGCCGTGCCAGCGACACGGAAGCGCTCAAGTCCGAGGCGGCTGGTGACCAGCTTGGTCTCGTCGTCCAGCAGACTCACGGTGGGCGCTGCCGACTGACTTGTCCCGTCGGGCAGATTGACGGTGATCGAATAGCCCTTGACCGGGTAGATGTTGACCCTGTCCCCCAACTGGGCGGCAAAGCTGCGACTCTCTACGCCTGCGCACACCACCAACCCATCAAAGCGGTGCGTCACATCGCCGCCACTTTCGGCGACAGTCACTTCAGCCGTGGTGCCGTCGCTATGCAGGGTCAGGACGTCTTGCCCGTAAAGGCAGTGCACACCCAAGCGCTCAGCGGCTTTCGCCATGCCGGTGGTGAACTTGTGAATGTCCCCGGTAGAGTCGCTCTCTGTAAAGTAGCCGCCGGAGTAGTTGCCGGCCAGCGTTGGCTCGATGGCTTTCATTTCCGTCGGGGTAACCGCGCGGCGCGGCAAACCGCCCCGGGCCAGCATCTTGCTCACTTCACCGGCGTGGTCAAAGCCCTTTTTGTCGCGGTAGATGTGAAGGATGCCTTCCTTCTTGAGGTCGAAATCCACCCCTTCGGCCTGCGCCCAGGCAAACAAGTGTTCACGCGCGGCAATGGCCAGGCGCGTGGACTTAATCGTATTGCGCTCGTAGTGCGGCATGTTGCTGATGAATTCCATAAACCAGCTCAGCTTGTGCCAGCTTGGCTTGGGGTTGACCAACAGCGGCGCGTCGCTGTTGAGCATCCACTTCAAGCCTTTGAGAATGGTTGACCAGTGATTCCAAACCTCGGCGTTGGACGCGGACAACTGGCCGCCGTTGGCAAACGATGTTTCCATCGCCGCATAACGGTTCTTCTCAAACAGGGTGACGGCAAAGCCGCGTTTTGCCAAAGCGTAAGCTGTAGTGACGCCGGTGATGCCGCCGCCGACAACTGCGATCGATTTCATGGTTTAGATTTCCAGACAAGTCAGGGATGTCACAAGGACCAAAAGCACACCCACGCACCATGCGCGGCATGCACCCCCTCTGTTTGGAACCTGAGAGATTCGTGGCCCATCGTGAGTGACGAGGCCGCTTGCTCCTGCGGTGTGCCGGGTGACCAAGCCCGGCAGCTCTTCAGAGATCAGCAATTCAAATCGGTCCTTTTGCCTGAGAGTTTCCGGGGTGGTTGCTCCTTCGGCGCAAAGTGGCGCTGTGGCTGTGGCCGTCGCGCTACCTTGTCTCTCCCGATCTGAAATTAAGAAATGACTATGCCAGAAACCGCTCCGTCAACGCGACCCAAAAGGCAGCACCCACAGGAATATTGCGGTCTTCAAAGTCGTAATTGGGGTTGTGCACCATGCAGGCCCCGTGCCCTCCGTTGGCGGTATCGCCATCGCCATTGCCAATGAACAAATAGCTGCCCGGGACTTCGTCAAGCATGTACGCGAAGTCTTCACTGGCGCTGAGCGGCTCGGTTTGTAGCACCACGTTGTCTGCGCCCAACAGTGCCACGGCCACTTCACGGGCCAGTGCAGTCTCGGCCGGGGTGTTGACCAGCACCGGGTAGCCGGGCAAGAAATCCACCCGCGCCGCCACGCCATAACTTTGTGCCTGCAACTCGACCACTTCAACAATGCGCTTGCGCAGCAGCTCACGCACGCCCCGGTCCAGCGCCCGCACGCTGAGCTTGAGCGTGGCGTTTTGGGGGATGACATTGTTGGCCACGCCCGATTGAAAGGAGCCCACCGTGATCACCGCCATGTGCAGCGGCGGCACGTTGCGCGAGACGATGGTTTGCAGCGCCATGACGATGGCCGCGCCTGCTACCAGAGGGTCAGCGCTCAGGTGGGGCATGGCCCCGTGGCCGCCCTTGCCCTCAATGCGTACCAGTATGTTTTCGCTGGACGCCATGGTTGCGCCTTCGCGCAGCAGCAACTGGCCTGGGCGAAAGCCCGGCATGTTGTGCATGGCAAAAATCGCGTCGCAAGGGTAGCGGACAAACAAGCCGTCGTCCATCATCTTGCGCGCACCACCCAGGCTTTCTTCAGCGGGCTGAAAGATCAGATTCAGCGTGCCATCAAACGTGGCCGACGTTGCCAAGTGCTCGGCAGCAGCCAGAAGCATGGCGGTGTGGCCGTCATGGCCGCAGGCGTGCATCAGGCCCGCATGACAACTGGCGTGGGGCAGGCCGGTGGTTTCCTGAATGGGCAGCGCATCCATGTCGGCCCTCAGGCCTAGCTTGCGCACGCCATTGCCACGTCTGAGTTGCCCCACCACGCCCGTGCCACCCAGGCCGCGCGAGACCGCATAGCCCCAACGCTGCAAGCGCTCTGCCACCAAGTCGCCGGTGCGAAACTCCTGAAACCCCATCTCCGGGTGCTGGTGGATGTCACGGCGCAACGCCGTGAAGGCATCTGCGCTGGCTTGCAGGGCTGACAAGGTGGGCGACATAGGCCTACTGCGGTTCCAACTTCATGGACTTGGCAATCGCTGCAGCCTTGACCACTTCCTTTTTGTAGAAGGCGTCAAGCTGTGCCAAGGTCATGGGTTCTGCCACCGTGCTCCCCGATGTCTCAATGATTTTACGAATGTCCGGGT
>JANMKM010000095.1:0-8591 GCA_031372035.1 Rhodoferax sp.
GATGCTGCGCCGTATCCTCCAGGCCCCAACCCGGCATCTTGAGCACGAACTGCTCCAGAAACCCGGCCAACGTGGCCGCCTCCAGCACCCGGGCGGCATACACCAGCGGCCGGCCATTGATGGCCGCCGCGAGATGCATCAGGGCCAATGCGCACAGCGCCGCGACCACCCCTGGCACCACCATGGCCGGACTGATATGCGCAAACAGCAGACCGGTGGCGCCAATCGTGGCAGGTATGGCGAAGCCTGCGCCTTCGAAGGCGACCGGAAGGCCACGCGCCCAGGTCCGCCAGACACTCATGCCGGTGACGTCGGAGCAGCCCGCGCCGGCAACTGCCAGCGTTCGCGCGCTGCATCGTCGCTGGCCCGGGCGTCCACCCAGCGCGCGCCTAGCGGCGTCTGCTCCTTCTTCCAGAATGGCGCCTGGGTCTTGAGGTAGTCCATGAGGAACTCGCAGGCGGCAAAGCTTTCGCCCCGGTGCGCCGAGGTGACGGCCACCAGCACGATCTGATCGCTCGGTTGCAACAACCCGATGCGGTGGATGACCGTCGCGCCATACACATCGAACCGGCCAAAAGCCTCCTTCACCATAGCGGCGATAGCGCGTTCGGTCATTCCGGGATAATGCTCAAGCTCCATGGAGCTGACAGCGGCGCCATCATTGCGATCGCGCACCGTGCCGACGAACGCGCAGACCGCGCCAACGCGCCGTTCCGACAGGCGCAAGGCGGCAACCTCCGTGCCAAGGTCGAAATCCTGGGTCTGGATGGCAATACGGCAAAACTGCATGGCAGGGATTGTGGCACCGTGCCAATCGGCGCACCGCTGCAGCTTGCTATCATCCGGCCATCCATGGCACACACCGCAGACCGTTCCATTCTCACGCCCGTCGGGCGTGCGCTGGCTGCGCCGCGCGTTGCCAAACCGGGAAAAACCAGGCTCATCTGACCGGAGCCCGGCTCCGTGCGCAGATGCGCGATGGAGCCTCTCGGGATTTTCCCCTCGAGTTCCAAAAAAGCGCGTGTGCAGCCGGTTCTACCAGCGGGCAAAGCACAGCGAAAGGACTCTGCCATGCAAGCCACCCAAGTCTTCTGTGGTCTCTGGATTCCCCTGATCACACCGTTCTGCGACGGTGCGGTCGACCACGCGGCGCTCGATGCGCTGGTGCGGCGACTGCGGGGTACCGGCATCCGCGGCTTTGTGGTCTGCGGCTCCACTGGTGAAGCAGCGGCCCTGGACCACGCCGAGCAATGCGCCGCCCTGGCCACGGTGCACGCTGCTGCCGCCGGCCTGCCCCTGATGATGGGCGTGTCGGGCTACCACCTGCCGGCCATGCTGCACTGGGTCCGGCAACTGGCGCAGCAGCCGGTGTCTGCCCTGCTGGTACCGGCACCGCACTACATCCGGCCCTCGCAGGCCGGCCTGCTGCACTGGTTCCGCGCTATTGCGGACGCCACGGCGCTGCCGCTGATTCTCTACGACATCCCCTATCGAACCGGCAGCAGCATCGACACCGAAACCCTGCTGACCCTGGCCGCGCATCCGCGCATCCTGGCGATCAAGGACTGCGGTGGCGACAAGGCCAAGACGCAGGCCCTGCTGGCTGATGGCAGGCTGCAGGTACTGGCCGGAGAGGATGCGCAGATCCACGACACCGTGGCCATGGGCGGCAGCGGCGCCATCGCGGCCTGCGCCCACATCCACACAGAACGCTTGCTTCAAGTGCTGGCGTTGCTGCGCACGGGCGAACGGGCCCGGGCCGCGGCTATGTGGCAACCGCTTCAGGCGATGATCAGGGCGTTGTTTTCGCAACCCAATCCGGCCGGTATCAAGGCCGTGCTGGCAACGCAAGGACTGATACGGAACGAATTGCGCCCACCCATGATGCCGCTGGATACCGCGGCTGGCACCGAATTGGTGGCGGTCTGCGCTGGCGTTGCGCCGGTGCCCGGCCCTGCCCTGACCTAACCGCCGGTCACTGGTGGAAAGAAGGCAACCTCGGCGCCATCATGCAGTGGCTGGGTCTCGTCGCTCATGACCTGTTGCAGCGCCAGCCGCACGGCCCTGCCGCGCGCCAGGTGCACGGCATAGGCGCCACCGCGGGCGATCAGCTGGTCGCGCAATGCCGCCAGCGTCGGCGCGTCGGTCTGCAGGCTTTCACTGCCCAAGCCCAGCCCTTCGCGGATCGAGGCATAGTATTTCACCTGCACCAGCATGGCCATGGTCTCCTTCAGTTGCTCAGGCTAGCATCGCCGCCAGCGACACAACCTGCACCGTGTCGCCGCGCGCAATCGTACGGCCCGGCGGGTTGTCTAGCAGGCCGTCGGCCCAGGCGACCGAGGTCAGTACCCCTGAACTCTGGTTGGCGAACAGCTCCACGCCACCAGCCGCATTGCGCCGCACCCGCAGGAACTCCCGGCGCTTGTCGGCCCGCGGCCAATCAAAATCAGCACGAAGCGCTACTGTCTCCATAACAATATCGGTGACGCCGAGCAGCCGCAGCAGGAACGGGCGCACCAGCAGGCAGAAGGTGACAAAGCTCGACACCGGATTGCCGGGCAGACCCAGGAAGTGCGTGGCCCCAACCATCCCGTAGGCAAAGGGCTTGCCAGGTTTGATAGCAACCTGCCACAGCTCGAGCTGGCCCAGCGCCTGCACCGCCGCCTTGACATGGTCTTCCTCACCCACCGACACACCACCGCTGGTCAGGATCACATCACAGCCCTGAGCCGCGGCGCGCATCGCCGCGACGGTGGCATCCAGCCGGTCCGGGACAATGCCGTGGTCCTGCACCTCGCAACCCAGACGCAACAACAGGGCGCGCAGGAAGAAGCGGTTCGAGTTGTAGATCGCACCGGGACGCATGTCCTGCGGTGCGACCTCACCTGGCATTACCAGTTCGTCCCCGGTCGAGAACAGCGCCACTCGCGGCTTGCGCACCACGGCCACGCGGTCAATACCGATACTCGCAGCCAACCCCAGGGCGGCCGGTGTCAAGCGTTGCCCTTGCTGCAGCACCGCGCCGCCCTGGGTCACGTCCTCTCCCGCTTTGCGTATCCATTGGCCTGGCAGCGGTACCCGGTTGATCGCCACCATGGGGTCGACCCCGGGCTGCAGTTCACATTCTTCCTGCATCACCACCGCGTCGGCACCCGGCGGGATGGGCGCCCCTGTGAAGATCCGGGCCGCGGTACCAGGTTGCAAGGCTTGCCCGACGGTGCCGGCAGCGATGCGCTGTGTCACCCGCAACTTCGCGCCTGCCACCGGCACATCGGCGCAGCGCAGCGCATAGCCGTCCATCGAACTGTTGTCATGCGGCGGGACCTGCAGCTCGGACACCAGGTCCTGCGCCAGCACCCGGCCATCGGCCTCGAACAGGTGCAGATATTCAACGCCGGGCAGGGCGGAGGCATGCGCC
Organism: Rhodoferax sp.; assembly: GCA_031372035.1. Classification (GTDB taxonomy): domain Bacteria; phylum Pseudomonadota; class Gammaproteobacteria; order Burkholderiales; family Burkholderiaceae_C; genus CAISIP01. Next base: position 3,419 of record JANMKM010000095.1, read on the forward strand.
AGCAAAGCCGCCAACGCTTCGTCCAGCGGCCGCAAGGGACTGGGCACCGGGCTCATGCGGACGCTCTCACACGGTTCAAAATGAAACGCAAAAAATAGCACTTTGCGCTTATTCCATGGCGCCTGCAGCGGGTTTTCATTCGCAAATCCGCGCGATATGGGCTTTCAGGGCGACAACATCAGCCGCGATGGTGGTGACGTGCCGGGGCAGAGCCTCCAGACCCTGAAAGCGCGCCGGGCGATCGGGTTCGTGGCCCAGGGCCTCGACAATAGTCGCGGCAAACTTGATGGGCAACGCGGTCTCCAGCACGATCATTGGTACGCCGGCTTGCAACTGCTCGCGCGCCACTTTCAGGCCGTCGGCCGTGTGCGGGTCAATGGTGCGTCCGAGGCGCAGGTGGCAGTCACGGATGGTTGCCAGCCGATCGGCGTGGCTGCTGCTGCCGCTGACGAATCCGTAGCGCGTGACGGTGTCAGCGAAGGCCGGGTGCGACGCCAGATCGAAGCGGCCGCCCTGGCCCAGTTGCCGGGAAAACAGGTCTGCCGTGGCAGCGCCGTCGCGTCCCAACAGGTCAAAGACGAAGCGTTCGAAGTTCGACGCCTTCGAAATGTCCATCGACGGGCTGGAGGTCTCGTGGGTGTCGGCACTGCCACGCACCTGGTAGACGCCCGTGCGCAGAAACTCGTCGAGCACATCGTTCTCGTTGGTTGCGACCACCAGCCGCGCGATCGGCAGACCCATCATCCGCGCCACATGGCCGGCACAGACATTGCCGAAATTGCCGGAGGGCACGGCAAAACTCACCGGGCCCACATGGCGCTTCGCAGCATGGTCCACCCTGGGCGAGCCTGACGCCTCGGCAGCGCCCGAAGTCGCCTGGAAGTAGCCGGCAAAGTAGTACACGACCTGCGCCACCAGCCGCGCCCAGTTGATCGAGTTGACAGTACCAATGCGGTATCTGCGCTTGAAGGCCAGATCACCCGATACCGCCTTGACCAGGTCCTGGCAGTCGTCGAACACGCCCTGCACCGCCAGGTTGTGGATGTTGGCGTCGGCCAGGCTGAACATCTGGGCCTGCTGGAACGGGCTCATCCGGCCCAGTGGCGACGTCATGAACACCCGCACACCGACCTTGCCGCGCATCGCATACTCGGCCGCACTGCCGGTATCGCCGCTGGTCGCACCCAGGATGTTGAGCTGCTCGCGCCGCCGCCCCAGTTCGTATTCGAACAGGTTGCCCAGCAACTGCATTGCCATGTCCTTGAAGGCCAGCGTCGGCCCATTGGACAGGCCTTCGACGTAGATCGGTGCGCTGCCACCGCTGCAGGGGCTGTCTTCCAGCCATGTCAGCGGTGTGATCTGAGCACTGCCGAACACTTGCTCGGTATAGGTCTTGTGGCAGATCGCACGCAGGTCGGCGCCCGGGATGTCATCGATGTAGAGCGACAGAATTTCAAACGCCAGCTCGGCATAGGGCAAACCGCGCCAGCGCTCCAGCATGTCGGCGCTGACCTGCGGATACTGCGCCGGCAGGTACAGGCCGCCGTCGGGTGCCAGCCCTTCCAGCAGGATCTCGCAGAAACGGCGCGGCGTAGGGTCGCCACGGGTGGACAGGTAGATCATGGCCGGTTCAGTTCAGCTCTTCCTTGCGGATCCGGGTGATCGGCTCCAGCACGGTGGGCAGGGCCTGCATCTGGGCGATGGCGCCCATCATCGTTCCTTCGCGTGTGTCGTGCGTCAGGATGATCAGGTCGGTCTGGTTCTCGCCTTCGCCGGCCTCGCGCTGCAGCACGGCATCGATGCTGATGTTCTGCGCTGCCAGGATGCCGGTGACGCGCGCCAGCACACCGGCCTGGTCGGCCACGCGCAGACGCAAGTAGTAGCTGGTCACCACATCCTGCATGTCCAGCACCGCCAGGTCGCTCATGGCGTCGGGCTGGAATGCCAGGTGCGGCACGCGCTGGGCCGAGTCAGCGGTGTGTAGCCGGGTGATGTCCACCAGATCGGCAATCACCGCACTGGCCGTCGGCTCGGAGCCGGCGCCCTTGCCGTAATACAGGGTGGTGCCCACTGCATCGCCCTGCACCATCACCGCATTCATGGCACCTTCCACATTGGCGATCAGGCGCTTGGCCGGCACCAGCGCAGGGTGCACCCGCAGTTCCACCCCCTCCATGCCACCGGCTGCGGCGCTGCGGCGCTTGACCAGGCCCAGCAGCTTGATGCGGTAGCCCAACTGTTCGGCGTAGCGGATGTCCTGTGCCGCAAGGTGGGTGATGCCCTCCACATAGGCCCGGTCGAACTGCACCGGTATGCCGAAAGCGATCGCAGACATGATGGTGGCCTTGTGCGCCGCATCCACGCCTTCGATGTCGAATGTCGGGTCGGCCTCGGCATAGCCCAGGCGCTGAGCCTCTTTCAACGCCACGTCAAAGTCCAGACCTTTGTCGCGCATCTCAGACAGGATGAAATTGGTGGTGCCGTTGATGATGCCGGCGATCCACTGGATCCGGTTCGCGGTCAGGCCCTCGCGCAGGGCCTTGATGATCGGAATGCCGCCGGCCACCGCCGCCTCGAACGCCACCATCACGCCCTTGCGGTGCGCGGCCGCAAAGATCTCCGTGCCATGCACCGCCAGCAGCGCCTTGTTGGCCGTGACCACGTGCTTGCCGGCCTCGATCGCTTCCATCACCAGTTGCCGGGCAATGCCATAGCCGCCAATGAGCTCGATCACAATGTCGATTGCCGGGTTCGCAATCACCGCGCGGGCGTCATCGACCACCGCAACTGCGGGGCCCACCAGCGCCCGGACCCGCGGCACATCCAGGTCTGCCACCATCGTGATGGCAATACCGCGGCCGGCGCGGCGCTTGATCTCCTCCTGGTTGCGGCGCAGCACATTGAAGGTGCCGGTGCCCACAACGCCCACGCCCAGCAGGCCCACTTGAATCGGTTTCATATCCATTTTTGACAGTCAATTACGCCGGAGAGCCAGATAGAAAAGGCACAAACAGCTCCTGAAAATATAGCGCATCAGTGCCCGTGGCGCTTCCGGTAGCTCTCCAGGAAACGGGCGATGCGGCCCACGGCTTCACGCAGGTCGTCCTCGTGCGGCAGGAACACGATGCGGAAGTGATCCGGTGTCGGCCAGTTGAAGCCCGTGCCCTGCACCAGCAGCACCCGGGTTTCCTGCAGCAGTTCGAAGATGAACTGCTGGTCGTCGGCGATCGGGTACAGCGTGGCGTCGAGCTTGGGAAACATGTACAGGGCGGCGTTGGGCTTGACGCAGCTGACCCCGGGGATGGCGGTGATCAGCTCAAAGGCCAGATCGCGCTGTCGGCGCAGACGTCCGCCATCACCTACCAGTTCGTTGATGCTCTGGTGGCCGCCAAGCGCGGTCTGGATCGCCCACTGCCCCGGCACGTTGGCACAAAGTCGCATGCTGGTCAGCATGTTCAGGCCCTCGATGTAGTCGCGGGCCTGGCGCTTGTCGCCCGACACCACCAACCAGCCTGCACGGTAGCCGCAGGAGCGGTAGCTCTTGCTCAGGCTGTTGAAGGTCAGGGTCAGCACATCGTCCGACAGGCTGGCAATTGCGGTGTGGTGGGCGCCGTCGTACAGCACCTTGTCATAGACCTCGTCCGCAAACAGCACGAGCGAATGCTCGCGCGCAATCTGCACCAGAGCCCGCAGCAGTTCGTCGGAGTACAACGCGCCGGTGGGGTTGTTTGGGTTGATCACCACGATGCCCTTGGTCCGGGGTGTAATCTTGGCGCGGATGTCAGCCAGATCCGGCATCCAGCCCTGGCTCTCGTCGCACAGATAGTGCACAGGCTTGCCGCCCGAGAGGCTGGCGGCTGCGGTCCACAGGGGATAGTCCGGCGCCGGCAGCAGCAGCTCGTCGCCGTCATTGAGCAGGGCGTTGGTGGCCATCACTATCAGCTCGCTGGCACCATTGCCCAGGTAGATGTCATCCAGGGTGACGCCCTTAATGTGCTGCTGCTGGGTGTAGTGCATTACCGCTTTGCGCGCCGCGAAGATGCCCTTGCTGTCCGAGTAGCCCGCCGAATTGGGCAGGTTACGGATCATGTCCTGCTGGATCTCTTCCGGCGAATCGAAGCCGAACGGCGCCAGGTTGCCGATATTGAGCTTGATGATCTTGTGGCCCTCTTCCTCCATCTGACGGGCGCAATCCAGCACAGGTCCGCGAATGTCATAGCAGACGTTCGCGAGCTTGGTCGATTTCTGAATGGTTCTCAAAGTGGCTCCATGCTTGACGGCACGCCGATCACGCATGCCAAACCTATAATTTGAACACACATCACCAGGCTCGCCGGCCATGTTCCGGCACTTCCCGCCGTCCACTCCCAGCATGAAATTGCAGCCCGACACCTCACCCGCTCAGACCATCAGTGGCTATGGGCCCGGCTGGATCGCCATTGCCGGTGAGCGCTTTGACCACAGCCTGGTGCTGAGCTCCGGCGGTGAGCGCTTTGACTGGCATTGCCACAGCTTCGAGGCCCTGACACCAGCGCATTTCACACGCTTGTCAACCCTGGGTGCCGAACTTGTGATCTTCGGTAGCGGTGAACGCCTGCGCTTTCCGCCGCCGGCCTGGCTGGTGCCACTGATGCAGCAACGCACAGGTCTGGAAACCATGGATACCCGCGCAGCGTGCCGCACCTACAACATACTGGCTGGCGAAGGCCGCAACGTAGTGCTTGCAGCCCTCCTGGAAAACCCATCCGGTTAAACCCGCAGCCCCTCTGTGGGGCCTCTTTTGAGGGTAAAATCACGGGTTGCGGTAGCGGCCACCCAGGAGATAAGCAGCCAGAGTGCGCCCAACCATCACTGACACATTCTGCACGCGAGACTTAAAGCACCATATGGCGATCGTTGTCAACAAACCCCTCCCCGAATTCGAAGCAGTTGCCACCGGCGGTGTCAAGGTCACCAACACCACGCATCTGGGAAAGACCTTGATCCTGTACTTCTATCCGAAGGACAACACGCCTGGTTGCACCACCGAAGCGATGCAGTTCCGGGACAAGTACAAGGATTTCGTCAAGGCTGGCGCCACGGTGTTTGGCGTGTCCCGCGACAACATGAAGTCACACGACGAATTCAAGACCAAGCTGGAATTGCCGTTTGAGCTGATTGCCGACACGGAAGA
>JANMKM010000101.1:0-7259 GCA_031372035.1 Rhodoferax sp.
AACGCGGGCGTGGCCGGTGGCCGCGGCTTTACCGCCTCGGGTTTTGAGCTGGCCTTCGGCGTCAACCACATGGGGCATTCCCTGCTCACGCAATTGTTGCTCGAGCGCCTCAAGGCGTCCGCACCGGCGCGTATCGTCACCGTGGCCAGCCGCGCGCATATACGCACCGGCGGCATCGACTGGGACGCCGTGCGCCAATCCACGCGCAGCCGCACCGGTTTTTCGGAATACGCCGTATCCAAACTGGCCAACGTCTGTTTCAGCGCCGAACTTGGACGCCGCCTCACAGGCAGTGGCGTCACCACCTACGCGTTGCATCCGGGTGTGGTCGCCTCGGATCTGTGGCGCTCGGTTCCATGGCCGCTGCGCCCGCTGATCAAGCTGCGCATGATCAGTCCCGAGGACGGCGCGCGCACCAGCGTGTTTTGCGCGACCGCGCCCGAGCTTGCCAGCCAGAGCGGCCTGTATTACGACAAGTGTCGCGAGCGAGCGCCGAACCGGCACGGGCGCGATACGGCGCTTGCCGCCGAGTTATGGCGCCGCAGCGAGAGCTGGACTGGCAGCTGAAACGGGGAGCATTGGCCATGGGCCACACGCAATCCTGGCAAAAGCTGTGGCAGGCATTCGGGGTGCAGGCGGCCGACCCGCAGTTGCTGGCCCGACTGCTGGCGCACTGGGCCGAGCCGCATCGCAAGTACCACGGCATCGAACACCTCGATGCCTGCCTGCGCCACTTTGTGCGCCTGCAGGAGGTGGCTGTGCGGCCCCACGAGGTGTTGATGGCGCTTTGGTTCCATGACGCGATCTACGACATCGGCCGCAGCGACAACGAGGAGCGCAGCGCCGACTGGGCGCGCACGGTGCTGCTGGATGCCGGCGTGGAGAGCGCATGCGCGCAACGGGTGCACGCCCTCATCATGGTCACGCGGCACGATTGCGCGCCAGACTCAACCGACGCGCAAGTGCTGCTGGATATCGATCTCTCCATATTGGGCCAGCCGCCGCACGTCTTTGCACGTTATGAATCGCAGATTGCCGAAGAATTTGCCGACGTGCCGCTGGCGCAACGCAGGGTACGCCGCAGTGCCATCCTGCAGCAATTTCTGGATCGGCCCCGGATCTACCACACGCAGTTGTTCCACGACCTGTACGAGGCGCAGGCGCGCGCCAACCTGGCGGAGTCGATCAAGGCATTGCGTGATGACCGATAGGGCCTTGTGATGCGCCTCGAACAGGAACACAATTCCCGGGAACATCGCTCCCGCTCCTCCTGAAAATTGAATGCTCCAACAATCCACGCTTCGCTGTTGTGCAATGGCCGGATTCTTGACTCTGGGGGCGCCCGCGCTGGCGGCTGATCCAGGCTACTACCTGGTCACCGCCTATGACAATCAAGGCCAGTGGAACATCGACTACCGCTACTGGACTGTCAAGAACACGGGATCGAACGAGGTGGTGTGGCCCGAGATCGGGCTCGGTTACGGGCTCACGAGCCGCTGGTACACCGAGGTCTATGCCAGTTTCATCGGCTCAAGCAACTTCGCCACCCGGCGCAGCAGCTTCAACTGACAAAACGACTACCTGCTCACGCAAGGGCAGTACGACGTCGATGTGGCGCTGCACACCAACCTGTTCCATGGTTATGGACCGTTTGGCAAACCGTCGCTGGAATTTGGACCGGTGCTGCAAACCGAGGTGGGGCGGCTGCAACTCAACGGCAACCTCATCTTCGACCGGCCGCTGGGGCCCGCGCGCGCCGCGACGCAACTGAAGTACCAGTGGCAAGCCAAATACCACTGGAAGCCGCAAATGCATTTCGGACTGCAGGGGTTCGGCGAACTCGGCGACTGGAATCACTGGGCCTCCTCGAAGAACCAGTCGCACCGGGCCGGGCCCATGCTGTCCGGGACGTTCGGCCTTGGCGCAGGGCAGTCGTTCAAATACGAACTGGCGTATCTTGCGGGGTCCATCTATGGCCAACGCGGCCACATGGTCACGACGCGCCTGCAGTATGTCTTCTAGAAGCCCATCGGGCTCCCAAACGCGCCGCTTCAGGATTTGGCGCTGAGCGTCTCGTCGAGCGCCTTGCAGGACGGCGAGCACACCGTCTGCGACTTGCCGGCCACCTTGCGCGTACCCATCAGGGATCGCGGGCGGTGCTTGCCACACATGAAGCAGGACATCGTGGCACCGCCAAACGACGCGGCCGCCGCGAAGGGCGATCCGGATGCCTTGGATTTGTAACGCAGGCCATCAGCCATCACAGCAGTTTTTGCCTCAGCTTTGGCCATCGGTCAATCTCTCTGTAGGTTGGGTCATGGGAACTTTCGAACGGGCTAACGCCTGATTTTACCTGTGTGCGGCGGCCAAGGCGCCGGACAGGTCGTCGATCAGGTCCTGGCAGTCTTCAATTCCCACCGACAGACGCAGCAGGTCGGGGGGCACGGGGGACCCTGCGCCTTCTATGCTGGCGCGGTGTTCAATGAGGCTTTCGGTGCCGCCAAGCGAGGTCGCGCGTTTCCACAAGCCCACACGCGCCGCGGTCGCCACTGCGGCGGTCTCGCCGCCGCGCACGCGTATCGACAGCATGCCGCCAAACCCGCCTTGCATCTGACGCTTCGCCACGGCATGACCCGCACACTGCGGCAGCCCGGGGTAGAGCACGTCGGCCACTTGGGCGTGGCTGGCAAAGTGTTCGGCGATGCGCTGCGCAGAATCGCAGGCCGCGCGGACCCGCACGAACAGGGTGCGCATGCCACGCAACAACAACCAGGCCTCGAACGATCCCATGGTGCCACCTAGCTGGGCGCGGATCGCCTTGACGCGATGCCAGAATGCATTGTTCTCGCGCGTCACCAGCACGCCGGCGATCAGGTCGGAGTGGCCATTGAGGTATTTGGTGGCGGCATGCATGACGATGTCAGCCCCCAGCGTCAGCGGGCGCGTCAACACCGGCGTCGCGACGGTCGAATCGACGGCCAGCAGCGCGCCGGCCCGGTGCGCAATGTCGGCCAGGGCGGCGATATCCGTGATGGTCCAGAGCGGATTGGCGGGTGTCTCTATCCATACCAGGCGTGTCTTGCCCGGGCGTACCGCAGCCGCCACCGCCGCCACGTCGCCCATGTCGATGAGCTCGACCTGCAAGCCCCAGTGCGTTGCGAAATTCAGGAGCCAGTTGCGCAGAGACCAGTACATCACCTTGGGTGCCAGCACATGGTCCCCCGGCGCCAACGCCTGGAACACGGCCGTGGCAGCCGCCATGCCGGAGGCGAACAGGGCTGCGTCGGCACCCTGCTCCAGCTGTGCCAGCACGGCCTGCGCCTGGTCAAAAGCGGGGTTGTCGGCGCGCGCATAGACGCGGCCGGAGCGGTACTGGTTGTCCTCGTCGCGCAGGTAGGTCGACGACATGTGAATCGGCGGCGTGACCGCGCGTGTCGCTGCGTCGATCCAGCCCAGGGCCTGCGCGGCGATGGTTTCAGGTTTGGCTGTATGGTGATCCATCGTCGGGTATATTGGCAAAGAAGGGTTGGGCCGAAGCGCGGCGCGTGCCGCAAAGCAGATTATCGCGGTGCCCGCCCTTGGCGCGGCTGGAACTTCAAGGCCACCCGACACTCCCACCTTAGGCATGATGCCCCGCTCCCTCCTGTCCGTCACACTTCGCATCCTGCTTGCTGCCTGGGTCGGGGCCTTCATGGGCTCCATCTGGGCCCAGCAGACACCGGCAACGGCCAAGGGCGCGGTCACCGTCACGGAGCAGGTGCGCGCCGAGCTGCTGGCCCATGCGCCCGATGGCGCCGAGGCCGGAAAGACAGTCTGGCTCGGCCTGCAGCTCAGCCATAAGCCGCAGTGGCACACCTACTGGAAGAACGCCGGCGACTCCGGCCTGCCCACGGAATTGACCTGGACCCTGCCCGACGGAGTCAGCGCGGGTGCGATCGAATGGCCGATGCCGCGCAAGATCCCCATCGGCAACCTGGCGAATTACGGCTACGAAGACACGGTGCTGCTGCCCGTGCCGCTGACCATCACGCCGGCCTACCGGCAGTCCCTGTTGTCTGGCGGGATGGAGATCAGGCTCAAGGCCAACTGGCTGGTCTGCAAACAGGAGTGCATTCCCGAGGAAGGCAGCTTCGTGCTCACGCTACCGGCGCGCAGCTCGATTTCCAACGGTGCCTTCGACAAGGCCCTGCAGTCTGTGCCGGCCCCGCTCAAGGCGGCCCAACCCGGGCAGGTGTCCATACCGGACGGGCGGCAGATTCAACTGGCGGTGCACGGCCTCCCGACCGCTTGGCAGGGCAAGGACCTGGAGTTCTTCCCCGAAACCCCCGAGGTCATCGCCACGGCGGCACGCTGGACCCAACGCTGGAATGGCGCAAGTTGGAGCGCCACGGTCCCGCTGTCGCCCCAACGCAGCAACAGCCCGCAGACCATGCCCGTGGTGCTGGCGCTGGGGACCCAGGCGGTGCGCGCGGAGCTGCCTGTCAGTGGCAAATGGCCCGCCGTGGCGACTGTCGCCGCGTTTCCCCAGCCCGACCTGCCCCCGCGCTCCGCTGCCGCGCCGCTCACCCTGGTGACCGCCTTGCTGGGTGCGCTGCTGGGTGGCCTGATCCTCAACCTCATGCCCTGTGTGTTCCCGGTGCTGGCGATAAAGCTGGCCGGTTTCGCCAGCCATGCTGGCGACCGACGCGCCCACCGCATCAGCGGCCTGGCTTATAGCGCGGGCGTGTTGTGCAGCTTCCTGGCCCTCGGTGCGCTGGTGCTGGGCATGCGCGGAGCCGGGGAGAGCCTGGGCTGGGGTTTTCAGCTGCAGGAACCGGCGGTTGTGGCGGCTCTGGCCCTGCTGTTCACGCTGATCGGGTTGAACCTGTCCGGACTTTTTGAATTTGCCAGTGTGTTGCCATCCTCGGTGGCCAGCCTGCAGGCGCGCCATCCGGTCGGCGACGCATTCCTCACCGGCGTCCTGGCGGTGGCTGTTGCCTCTCCGTGCACAGCGCCTTTCATGGGGGCTTCGCTGGGGTTCGCAATCGGCCTGCCAGCCATCGAAGCACTGGCCGTCTTTGCCGCCCTCGGCGTCGGTCTGGCTTTGCCCTATCTGGCGGCCAGTCTGGTGCCGGCATTTGCCCGGCTGCTGCCACGCCCGGGCGCCTGGATGGTCACCCTGCGCAAGCTGCTGGCCTTTCCAATGTATGCCACCGTTGCCTGGCTGACCTGGGTACTGGGGCAGCAAAGTGGCATCGACGGCGCCGGCGCCTTGCTGCTGCTGCTCGTGGCGATCGCCCTGCTGGTCTGGTCCATGACACTGCGCGGGCAGTCGCGCTGGCTTCTTGGCCCCATCGCCGGATTGACCCTCGTTCTGCTGGCGTGGACGGTCGGGCCGTATTTGACCAAGGCCGACGCCGGTACCGTCCAAGGCACGGCAGACAGCCGTTGGGAACCCTGGGAGCCAGGCCGTGTCGAGCAATTGCTGGCTGCCGGTCAACCCGTGTTTGTTGATTTCACTGCGGCGTGGTGCGTCACCTGCCAGTACAACAAGCAGACCACACTTGGCCGCAAGGACGTTCTGGCCGATTTCAGTGCCCGCCATGTGCAGCTCTTGCGGGCAGACTGGACACGCCGCGACCCCGCCATCACCGCCGCCCTGCGTCAGTTGGGTCGCAGCGGCGTGCCGGTCTACGTGCTCTACCAGCGTGGCAGCGCGCCCGTGATCCTCTCCGAGATCCTGTCTGCCGGCGAGTTGCGCACAGTGTTGGCGGCGCTATCGTCTTGAGGCGCTGGCGCCGTGCCCGGTTCCGAGCTATAGTCGTCTCAACAAATGGCCGAAACGCCAGAAGGGATACCCGTGAACAGCGCAGACAATCAGCCAGCCAGTGCGGCGCCGACAGGCGATGCCGCTGATGGCAAAGCGGACGTGAGCGCGCGCGGTCATACCGATTTCGTTCCGACCCAGCCTGACGCTGCCGACAGTGCCGCCCCGGACTGGTGGCCCGAGTCCGCTGACGGCCAATGCAGCCAGAGCGCGGCCCTGTTTGCCGCGTCCCAGCCCGCCCCCTTGAACGTCGTCTGATCCGCCGCCCGCTCCGTACCGGGCGGTCCGCCCTGTAGCACGCCGCGCACGTGCTGCGACAATGGACCGATGACTATTGACAGTCAGCGAACCCCCGCCGGGGCGCTGCAAAACTCCAGCTTTCTGCGTGCCTGTCTGCGTCAGGCCACCCCCCACACGCCGGTATGGCTGATGCGTCAAGCCGGCCGTTATCTTCCCGAGTACCGCGCCACACGCGAGCGTGCAGGCAGCTTCATGGGCCTGGCAACCAATCCGGACTACGCAACCGAAGTGACGCTCCAGCCGCTGGAACGTTACGCGTTGGACGCCGCCATTCTGTTCAGTGACATCCTGACGGTGCCCGATGCCATGGGCCTGGGCCTGAGTTTTGCCTTGGGCGAAGGGCCGCGTTTTGCCAGGCCGGTACGGGACGAAGCAGCGGTGGCCCGGCTGGCGGTGCCGGACATGCACAAGCTGCGTTACGTCTTCGATGCGGTGTCGTCCATCCGCAGGGCCCTGCAGGGGCGCGTACCCCTGATAGGCTTCTCCGGCAGTCCCTGGACGCTGGCCTGCTACATGGTCGAGGGCGCGGGGTCCGACGACTACCGCCTGGTCAAGACCATGTTGTATGCACGCCCGGACCTGATGCACCGCATCCTGGCCGTCAATGCCGATGCGGTGGCCCTGTACCTGAACCAGCAGATCGAGGCGGGTGCACAGGCCGTGATGCTTTTTGACAGCTGGGGGGGCGTATTGGCTGATGGCGCGTTTCAGCAGTTCAGTCTGGCCTACACGGCACGCGTTCTGGCGCAGCTCAAGCGCACCCACGAAGGGCAGACCATCCCGCGCATTGTTTTTACCAAGGGCGGCGGGCTGTGGCTGAGCGAAATGGGCCAGCTCGACTGCGACGTGATCGGGCTGGACTGGACCGTCAATCTCGGACACGCCAGGCAAGTACTCGGCGGACCGGTCGGAGGTCCCGGCAAGGCACTGCAGGGCAATATCGATCCGAACGTGTTGTTTGCCGATCCGGGGCAGATAACGGCCGAAGTGGCGCGCGTCCTGAACAGTTTCGGACCACCCCATAGGGCTGCCGCGAATGACCCGGACCAGCCCGGCCCAACCCACATCTTCAACCTCGGCCATGGCATCAGCCAGCACACTCCTCCTGAAAATGTAGCAGCGTTGGTAGACGCCGTGCACTCTGGCTCGGTGC
>JANMKM010000104.1:0-2610 GCA_031372035.1 Rhodoferax sp.
GCCGGCGCCGGCGCTGGTGTTCCCGCTGTTGCCACCGGTGCCGGTGGCGCATCGCGCTCGGCTGCGCGACCCATGCGCTCCAGGGACGCCTTGGCTTGAGACGGGTCGGCCATGCGCTTGTTGGTGCGACCCTTGATGGCTTCGAAGGCGGATTCGCGGTCCACGGTTTTCTCGTAGACGCCGGCGACGATGGAGCTGGCCATCAGTGCCTTGCGCTGCTCCGGCGTGATGGCGCCAATCTGGCCGGCCGGTGGCAGCACATACAGCCGCTGGGTCACGCTGGGGCGGCCCTTTTCGTCCATCAGGCTGACCAGGGCCTCGCCCACGCCCAACTCGGTGATGGCGGTGGCGATGTCCAGCTCCGGGTTCTGGCGCATGGTCTCGGCGGCAGACTTCACGGCCTTCTGGTCCCGCGGCGTGAAAGCGCGCAGTGCATGCTGCACCCGGTTGCCCAGCTGTGCCAGCACGCTGTCCGGAATGTCCAGCGGGTTCTGCGTGACGAAATAGACACCCACGCCCTTGGAGCGCACCAGCCGCACCACCAGCTCGATGCGCTCCATCAGCGCTTTCGGTGCGTCGTTGAACAGCAGATGGGCTTCGTCAAAGAAGAACACCAGCTTGGGCTTGTCCAGGTCGCCGACCTCGGGCAGAGCCTCGAACAGCTCGCTCAGCAGCCACAGCAGGAAGGTGGCATACAGGCGCGGCGCATTCATCAGCTTGTCCGCAGCCAGCACGTTGACCACGCCCCGGCCCTCGGTGTCGGTCTGCATGAAGTCCTCGATGTTGAGCATTGGCTCGCCAAAGAACTTGTCGCCGCCTTGCGATTCGATCTGCATCAGCGCGCGCTGGATCGCGCCGATGCTGGCAGCGCTGATGTTGCCGTAGGCGGTGGTGTACTGGGAGGCGTTATCGCCCACGTCCTGGCACATGGCGCGCAGGTCCTTCATGTCCAGCAGTAGCAGGCCGTCGTCATCGGCTATTCTGAATACCAGCTGCAGCACCCCGGCCTGGGTTTCGTACAGGTTCAGCATGCGCGCCAGCAACAGCGGGCCCAGGTCGCTGACCGTGGCCCGCACCGGATGCCCCTGTTCGCCAAACACGTCCCACAGCGTCACCGGCCAGGCGCCAAACGCCGGCGGCTCCAGGCCGCGCTCCTTCAGGATGCCGGCCAGCTTGCCGCCCAGGCTGCCGGCTTGCGAGATGCCGCTAAGGTCGCCCTTGACGTCGGCCATGAACACCGGCACGCCCATGCGCGAGAAGCCCTCGGCCATGGTCTGCAGCGTGATGGTCTTGCCGGTACCTGTGGCGCCGGTGATCAGGCCATGGCGGTTGGCCTTGTCGGGGCGCAGTTCGGCCCTCAGGGCGTCACGCCGGGCGATGGTGATGGGATCGGTCATGAAATACCCAAAAGTACAATTCGGACTCCAAGGTTAACGAATTTTTGAAGGACTCCCCGTGGCAGGACACAGCAAATGGGCCAATATCCAGCACCGCAAGGGACGCCAGGATGAAAAACGGGGCAAGGTCTGGACCCGGGTGATCCGCGAAATCATGGTGGCGGCACGGCTGGGCGGTGGGGACTTGAGCATCAACCCGCGGCTGCGGCTCGCGGTGGAAAAGGCCAAGGCGGCAAACATGCCGGCTGATACGGTGAAGCGCAACATCGACAAGGCCACCGGCGCGCTGGAAGGCGTGCAGTACGAGGAAATCCGCTACGAGGGCTATGGCATCGGTGGCGCGGCCATCATTGTGGACACCATGACCGATAACCGGGTCCGCACCGTGGCCGAGGTGCGCCACGCCTTCAGCAAGCACGGCGGCAACATGGGCACGGCCGGCTCGGTGGCGTTCCAGTTCCAGCATTGCGGCCAGCTGATCTATGCGCCCGGCACCAGCGAAGACCGGGTGATGGAGCTGGCGCTGGAGGCCGGTGCCCTGGACGTGGTTGCCGATGAAGATGGCGCGATCGAGGTGCTGACCGCCTATGCCGATTTCGAGGCCGTGAAGCAGGCGCTGGAGGCTGCCGGCCTCAAGGCCGAGGTGGCGGAGGTGACGATGCGTCCCGAGAGCGCGGTGGAACTGGTGGGCGATGATGCCGCCAGGATGCAGAAGCTGCTGGATGTGCTGGAGGACCTGGACGATGTGCAAGAGGTCTATCACAACGCCGCGCTATGAAGATTCTGGTGATCGGTGGTGGTGGGCGCGAACACGCGCTGGCCTGGAAGTTGGCGCAGTCGCCCAAGGTGCAGGTGGTCTATGTGGCTCCGGGCAATGGCGGGACCGCTGCCGATTCCCGAATGGTGAATGTCAATGTGCCCGCGGGCCCCGAATTGAGAGCGTGGGCAGCTACTGAAAAGATAGCGCTCACGGTGGTGGGCCCGGAGGTGCCGCTGGCCGCTGGCATTGTTGATGAGTTCCGCAGCCATGGCCTGCGCATCTTCGGGCCGACGCAGGCTGCCGCCCAGCTGGAGAGTTCCAAGGCTTTCTCCAAGGCCTTCATGCGGCGCCATGGCATTCCCACGGCGGCCTTCGACACCTTTGACGACGCCGGTGCCGCACACGCCTACGTGGAGCGCATTGGCGCGCCGATCGTGGTCAAGGCCGATGGTC
>JANMKM010000141.1:0-7167 GCA_031372035.1 Rhodoferax sp.
GTCCGGCACGCAGCAGCATGCCGTTGCGTGTCCGGTTAGCCAAGGAGTTCGGCCTCATGGTTTGCAACTCAAGCTGCAGCCGCATGCAACTTGACACCGAGTGCGCGCGCAACCTTCAGGACCGTGGCAAAGCTCGGGTTACCGTCTGCACTCAGTGCACGGTACAGGCTTTCGCGGCTCAGGCCGGCCTCCTTTGCAACCTGTGACATCCCCTTGGCACGAGCAATGTCACCCAGGGCTCGGGTGATTCCGGACGCGTCATCAGGTGCCTCGTCCAGCCAGGCATCGAGGTAGGCTGCCATCGCTTTGGGAGTTCGAAGCTGTTCGGCAACGTCATAGGGGACGGTCTTGGTCTTCGGGACCCTCTTCGCTGCTGCCTTGGCCATACTCGTTACTCCTGAAAACCACGTGCCAACTCAATAGCGCGCTCGATGTCATTGTGCTGTGTGGACTTGTCTCCGCCCACCAGCAGAAGCAACAACCGATCGCCTCTTTGCGTGTAGTAGATGCGGTAACCCGGACCAAAGTCGATCTTGAGTTCCGACACGCCATCCGTCAGGTTGCGGTGACTTCCCCGGATTCCCATAGACGGGGCAATCCACGCGGACTTGAATTCGCGCTCGACCTGTGCGGTCCTTCAGCGCATTGATCCAATCGCGATACACCTCGATCTGTTCGACACGCATCCACTGAATGTAGCCGATGGGCTACACTTGCACAAGTCCCGAGAGCAAAGGCTATGAGGTCGAACGCTGGAGGCCAGCCGCAGGCGGAGGCTGTCGGCTCTGGGCCGACCAGTTAGGCGATGGGTTGAAGATCAGCCGGAAATTCACGCGCGCCCTCCCATTCGGATTCAGTCAGATCATCGACGACATTTCTTCGCACCCATGCGCGATTGAGGTGCGCCAATACGTGGCCCAAGTCGATGCGCAGATTTGCTTCATCGTACTCAGAATCGCCATGTAGATCAGAGATGAGCTTTCCAAGATGTTCGTGTGCATCTGCGAGCTCCGAGACAAGCAGCGCCCAACCGACCGGGTGTTCTTTTGGATTGATCACAACGTGTCCCCCACCGCCTAACTTGATGTAGGCGACCGCCTAGTCTGGCGATCCCAGGATATCCCACTGCATAAGCTCGATTTCTCCAACCGCGTTGCCAATCCTCCTCCAGCGCGAGTCATTGTCACGCTTCGAAATTGCCGGACTTGATTTTGCTGCAAACACGCCAGAAGCGACATCCCCCGAAAGAGTGAGCCCGCAAGGTGGTCAAGCCACTTGGCTGGAAGGCATTTTCAATGCGATTTCAGAGGAATCGGCCACAAGGCGCTTGTATAAAGCATGGAGCACTACTGAAACTGCAGCAATGCATGATGCCCCAAAGCCAACCCAGCTCACCGGATCGGGACAGCGGGGCGCTCGGCGCAGCGGCGTAAAGGCGGAGGAGGAGGACGCAGGACGACGACGGGGGACAGCCGCGGAGCTGAGTGCGCCGTTGGCCTGATCCCGCTACAGCTTCGGTCCCCAGTGGGCCGTCGGCTCGATCCCGCTACAGCCTCAGAGCCGAGTTACCCCTTCGACCCGACCCGACCAGGAGCAGCGAGTCAACAACTCAGGTCTTCCCCAACCGCGCCATCACCGCCGCCGGCGTACCCGGCCACCCCAGCGGCCCAAACCAGACCCCACCCGCCACGGCCCAGCCATTGATCAGGCCATAGACCACCAATGCCACGGCCTGCGCCGCAAACACGCCGACCAGCCCCGCCCCCATGCCCAGCGCCAGAGCCCCACCTGCAGCCGCCAACACCAGCCGCGCGATGTTGCCCAACACCGGCCAAAGCAACCGCCCGGCCCCCTGCGAGGCAAAGTACAGAATCAGCCCCAGGCCAAAGAAACCGTACACCGGGCCCACGGTGCGCAGGTACAGGCTGCCGGCCTCCAGCATGGCCGGGTCGCTGCCGAAAATGCGCAGCCAGGCATGGGGAAAGGCGGCGGCAAACAGGCCCACGCTCTCAGTGATGAAAACGGCAATGCCGGCGCCCACCCAGGTGACGCGCAGCGCCCGCTCGCGCGCACCGGCACCCACACAGGTGCCCACCATCGCCACCAGCGGCCCGCCAAAGCCGAACACCAGCGGCACCAGCAGATACTCCAGGCGCGAGGCGGTTCCATAGCCGGCAATCTGGGCGGTGCCAAAGCTGCCCACCTGGGCCGTGGCAATGCCGATCGACAGATTGGTGGCCACGGTGGAGACCACACCCACCAGGCCCACGCGTAGGATGTCGGCGAACATCGGCCAGCGTAGCCGCAGGCCTTCAAGGCGTGGCTTGAGCAGGCTGCGCGGCGAGCGCATATAGGCCAGCAGCGCCAGCGAGCCCAGCAGGTAGTAGGTGAGCAGCGCCACGGCGCCGCCGGCAATGCCCAGCGCCGGCACCGGGCCCCAGCCAAAGATCACCAATGGCGACAGCGGTATCAGCAACGCCGTACCGGCACACGTGATGACGGCCGGCATCGCCATGTTGCCGGTGCCACGCAATACCGCGGACAGCGTGTTGAACAGCCACACCAGCGCCGCGCCGCCGAAGACCCAGTCGGAATAGACCAGCGCCGCGGCCAGCGAGGCGCCGCTGCCACCCATCTGGCCGTAGAGCCAGCGTCCGCCCAGCAGCAGCGCCAGCATGAACAGCAGCGCAAACACCTGGCCGATCACCAGCGCATGCAGCACCAGGGCGTCGGCGTCCTCGCGCCGGCGCGCGCCCAGTGCCCGGGCAATGGCCGAGGCAATGCCGCCGCCAATGGCGCCGGCCGAGGTCATCTGCATCAGCATCACCAGCGGGAACACCAGCGCCATGCCGGCCAGGGCGTCGGTGCCCAGCTTGCCCACAAAGTAGGTTTCGATCAGGCCGGCAGATGACTGCGCCAGCATCACCAGCACGTTCGGCGCGGCCAGGCGCAGCAGCGTCGGCACGATAGGGGCTTCCAGCAGCAGCCGGGTGCGCGGGTCCATGGATGTCCTGGCGGTGCGTTGCAGTGAGGTTCAGGCCACCGCGCGCTGTAGCCGGGCCTCGCGGATTGGCAGGTGGATCAGCGCTGCGCCCACCGCCAGCACGATGTCGATGTACCAGACCCAGTCGTAGTTGCCGGTGGCCTCGAACACCCGGCCCCCCAGCCAGGCGCCGAGGAAGCCGCCGATCTGGTGCGTCAGCATCACCATGCCGAACAGCGTGGCCATGCCGAACAGCGTGGCCATGTTGGCCACACCAAAGAACTTGGCCACCAGCCCGGCCGTGGGCGGCACCGTGGACAGGAAGGTCAGGCCCATGAAGGCGGCAAAGATCAGCATCACGGCGCCGTTCTTCGGCGCCAGCAGGAACACCAGCACCGCCACCGCCCGCGCCGCATACACCAGCGAGAGCAGCGACTTCATGCGCCAGCGGCCCACGGCCCAGCCCATGGCAACGCTGCCAACGATGTTGAACAGGCCCAGCATCGACAGCGACCAGGCGCCAAACTCCAGCGGCAGGCCACAGGCCGCCACCACACCCGGCAGGTGCGTGGCCAGAAAGGCGACATGGAAGCCGCAGACAAAGAAGCCCGTGGCCAGCAGCAGGAAGCTGGGAGTGTGCAGCGCGGTGCGGATGGCCTCACGCGTGCCCACGGGCTTGGACGCGCCAGCACCTGCCGCCTGCAGCGAATTGCCCTTGAGCAAAAAGGCGGCCGGCAGCGCCAGCAGGATCAGCACGGCCAGCACCTGCATGGCGCTGGCCCAGCCCAGGCCGACCATCAGCGCGCCGGCAATTGGCGCCATGATGAACTGGCCAAACGAGCCACCGGCGTTGACGATGCCCGTGGCCAGGCCACGCTTCTCGGCCGGGATCAGCCGCGCCGTGGCGGCCATCAGCACCGCCGGACCAGCCATGCCGGCACCACCCGCGGCCAGCACACCGATGGCAAAGATCAGACCAGCGGTGGATGTCATGTACGGCGTGATGAAGGTGCCCAGCGCCACCAGCACCACACCGCAGAACAGCACCCGGCCCGCGCCCACCTTGTCGGCCATGGCGCCGGCGAAGGGCTGGGTCAGGCCCCACCAGAGCTGGCCGAAGGCAAAGGCCAGGCTGATGCTGCCCAGGCCCAGGCCGGTGGAGGTGTTCAGGGCACTGAGGAACAGCCCCATGCTCTGGCGCGCGCCCATGGTCAAGGCAAAGGTGCCGGCCGCAGCCAGCAGCACCAGCCACACGGCCAGGCGCTTCTTGTCAGTGGTGTCAGTCATCGGCTTCTCCGGGGTTCAAGGGTTCCAGCAGTTCCAGCGCCTGGTCCATCAGCGCATGCAGCGCCACCACACGCTCCACACCCAGCACCTGGTTGATGCCCTCCTGCGCCACCCGCCAGCGGCGCTGGGCCTCGACCCGTTTGTCGCGCCCGGCCGCTGTGGCGGTGATCAGGCGGCTGCGGCCGTCGGCGCCCGCGGCCAGTTCCACCCAGCCCGCCACCAGCAGCGGTTTGAGGTTGCGTGTCAGCGTGCTGGGCTCCACCTTCATGGCGCGCGCCAGGTCGCCGGGCCGGATAGGCCCGAGCTTGCAGACATAGGACAGCAGCGAATACTGGGTGCCGCGCAGCCCGGTCTTGCCCACTTCCAGGTCGTAATGCTGGGCCACGCGGCGCATCAGCTGGCGCAGCTTGAGGTTGGTGCAACCCACCGGGCGCAGCGTGTCGGGCACAGGGTTGGCGGGCTTGACAGAGGTGTCCATCGCGATTATTGTACCTGCAAGTGTTGCATATGCAAGTGTTTGATCGTTTTTTTGTTGCAAAGGGGATGAAGATGACGGCTGTGAACCAACTGGAGCGGTGGCTGGCGGAAGAACAGGCGGTGCAGGCCCGCATGGCAGGTGGCCCCGGGCCGGGCGTGGCCCGGATGGAGCAGATCGCCGGCAAGACCGGGCTGGAGATGATGCAGGCCATGCTGGACGGCGAGATTCCCTACGCGGCCATCGCCAAGACCCTGGACTTCCAGCTCATCAGCGTGGCCCTGGGGCAGGCCGTGTTCCAGGGCACGCCCGGCCCCGGGCACCTGAACCCGCTGGGCACGATCCACGGCGGCTGGTACGCCACCCTGCTGGACTCGGCCCTGGGCTGCGCCGTCCACACGATGATGCCCCCCGGCCGCGGCTACACCACGGCCGAGCTGGGCGTGAACCTGGTCCGGGCCATCGGGCCGAAGGTGCAGCGGGTGCGGGCCGAGGGCAAGGTGATCCACTGCGGCCGGCAGCTGGCCACCGCCGAGGCCCGGCTGGTGGGACCCGACGGCACGCTGTACGCACACGCCACCACCACCTGCCTGGTGTTCGAGATGCCCAAGCCGGCCTGAGCACGCCACAATCAGGGCCCGAACAACCCCAGGGCTTCCAACATGCGACTTCTGCACACCATGGTGCGCGTGGGCAATCTGCAGCGCTCCATCGACTTCTACACAAAGGTGCTGGGCATGCAACTGCTGCGCACCTCGGACAACCCAAGCAACAGCTACAGCCTGGCCTTCGTCGGCTATGGCAACAACCCGGACCACGCCGAGATCGAGCTGACCTACAACTACGGTGTGGAAAGCTACGACCTGGGCACCGCCTTCGGCCATATCGCGCTCGGTGTCACGGACGTCTATGGCGCCTGTGAACGCATCAAGACTGCCGGCGGCAATGTCACCCGGGCGCCGGGGCCGGTGAAAGGCGGCACCACGGTTATCGCCTTTGTCACCGACCCGGACGGCTACAAGATCGAGCTGATCGAGCGTCCGCCGGAGAAGTTGGGTACGGTCTGAGCGACGCACCGAAGCGATTGCATTTACAATTTGGAGATATAACTCCTAATTTGTAAAAATGATTCCCCGCCAAGCCAAATCCGCTCTGCTGCAGCTGGCAAAAGGCTATCCGATCCTTGCTCTGACGGGCCCGCGTCAATCCGGTAAGACAACCCTGGCGAGAAGCACCTTCCCCGACCAGCCCTACGTGTCGCTGGAAGACCCCGATACCCGGGCCTTTGCCGAGGAGGACCCGCGTGGATTCCTGGCCCGGTATCCGGTTGGGGCGATTCTGGACGAGGCGCAGCGCTGTCCGTCATTGTTTTCGTATCTGCAAACCCGCGTCGATGCGGACCAACGCATGGGCCAGTTTGTGCTGACCGGTTCTCAGCATTTCGGCCTGCTGTCCAACATCACACAGACCTTGGCTGGCCGGGTGGGCCTGCTTCAGCTTATGCCTTTTGCCCTGCAGGAGTTGCTGGACTCGCATGTGGCAGTCGGCAGCTTGGACGAGCTGCTCTGGCGCGGCCTGTATCCACCCCTGCATGATCGAGACCTGGCGCCTGAACAATGGTTTGGCAACTACCTGATGACCTATGTGGAGCGCGACGTACGCCAACTCATCGAGGTACAGAACCTGAGCCTGTTTCAACGGTTTCTGAAAATGTGCGCCGCCCGCTGCGGGCAGCTACTCAACATGTCGAGCCTCGCCAACGACTGTGGCGTGTCGTACAAGACGGTTGGCGCCTGGCTGTCGGTGCTGGAGGCAGGCTACATCGTGTTCCTGCTCCAGCCGCACCACCAGAACTTTGGCAAACGACTGGTCAAGACTCCCAAGCTGTACTTTCACGACACCGGCCTCGCCGCGCACTTGATGGGCATTCGCGATCCCGGGCATTTATCCATCCACTCTGCACGTGGCGCCTTGTTTGAAAATTTCGTCATCACCGAACTGCTGAAGCGCCGCTACAACCAGGCTCTGACATCGAATCTCTATTTCTGGCGCAACAATACCGGCGAAGAAGTCGATGTACTGATTGAGCAGGGCGAGAAGCTGATGCCCGTTGAAATCAAATCCGGCCAGACCTTCACATCAGACTTTCTGACTGGCTTGAGCAAATGGACGCGTTACGCCGGCGACAAAGCCCTGCCTGCGCACCTGGTGTACGGCGGCGACCAGAACATGACGCGCGGCGGCGTATCAGTTCATTCGTGGCAGCACCTGCAAGACCCGCCCTAGGAGTCTGGGCGGCAGAAACTAGGGTTGTCCCTCACAACCGCAAGTGAGGGTGTTCGTTTATTGCGGATGAGCACCAGCTACGTCCCTTATCTGCCCGATCAGCAATACCTGATGCCCTGCTCGCTGCAGGAATGGT
>JANMKM010000178.1:0-8717 GCA_031372035.1 Rhodoferax sp.
TTGCCGTTGACCGTCATCGCCTTGTGGGACACCAGCTGGCGTGCCTCGGCACGGGTCGAGCCGAAACCCATCCGGTAGACGACGTTGTCCAGGCGGGACTCCAGCAGGAACAGCAGGTTGGCGCCGGTGTTGCCCTTGCGGCGGTCAGCTTCTTCGAAGTAGCGGCGGAACTGGCGCTCCAGCACGCCGTACATGCGCTTGACCTTCTGCTTTTCACGCAGTTGCAGGCCGAAGTCGGAAGTACGGGCGCCCGAAGTGCGGCCGTGCTGACCCGGCTTGGAGTCGAATTTGGCCTTGTCCCCGATGGCGCGGCGGGCGCTCTTGAGGAACAGGTCCGTGCCTTCACGGCGGGAGAGTTTGGCCTTGGGGCCTAGATAGCGTGCCACTTGAACTTCCTTTATGTCATCTGCTGCAGCAAGCTGCAGGAGCCGTCAACACTGACGGCGGTGGGCTTGGTTGAAAACAGCGCTGCAATCAAATGCGGCGGCGTTTTTGCGGACGGCAACCGTTGTGCGGAACCGGTGTGACGTCGGCAATCATGTTGATGCGGATACCCAGGGCTGCCAGGGCACGCACGGACGACTCGCGTCCTGGGCCCGGACCCTTGATTTCCACATCCAGGTTCTTGATGCCCTGTTCCACGGCGGCACGACCAGCCACTTCGGACGCCACCTGGGCGGCAAACGGCGTGGACTTGCGTGAGCCCTTGAAACCCTGGCCACCAGAAGACGCCCACGACAGGGCATTGCCCTGGCGGTCGGTGATGGTGATGATGGTGTTGTTGAACGACGCGTGAACGTGTGCAACCCCGTCCGCAACATTCTTGCGGACCTTCTTGCGCACGCGTTGGGCGGCGTTATTGGCGGGAGCTTTTGCCATGGTGGCCTTTCAAATCACTTCTTCAAGGAGGCTGCGGCCTTGCGCGGGCCTTTGCGGGTGCGGGCATTGGTGCGCGTGCGCTGGCCGCGCATGGGCAGGCCGCGGCGATGCCGAAAACCGCGGTAGCAACCAATGTCCATCAAACGCTTGATGTTCATCGTCGTCTCGCGGCGCAGATCACCTTCAATGGTGAAATGGGCGATCTGGTCGCGGATCTTCTCCAGATCCCCATCGGTCAGATCCTTGACCTTCTTGGAATAAGCGATGCCACAGGCTTCGCAAATCTTGCGTGCCCGGCTGCGGCCAATACCGAAGATGGCCGTCAGGCCGATTTCGGAATGCTGCTGTGGCGGAATATTGATGCCAGCGATACGTGCCATGTTTGTCCTCTAAATCTCTTGCAATCAACCCTGACGCTGCTTGTGGCGCGGATCTGTACAGATCACACGCACCACGCCCTTGCGCCGGATAATTTTGCAGTTGCGGCAAATTTTCTTGACCGAAGCCGAAACCTTCATTTCATTCTCCTAAAACTGTTTGCCTGGCCATCGCTTGCGCGAAAACCAGGCCCAACCTGGATCCTCACCAACCTCGCCTACTTGGCCCGGAACACGATCCGTGCCCGGGTCAGGTCGTAAGGCGTCAATTCGACCGTTACCTTGTCCCCCGGAAGGATCCGGATGTAGTGCATCCGCATCTTCCCGGAAATGTGCCCGAGTACCACATGGCCGTTTTCCAGCTTGACCCGGAATGTGGCGTTGGGCAGGTTCTCCACCACCTCGCCCTGCATCTGAATAACGTCGTCTTTGGACATCCCTATCAACCGGCTCAGGAAGACTTGAAATTAGCCTTCTTCAATAGCGACTCATACTGTTGCGACATCATGTAGTTCTGAACCTGCGACATGAAATCCATGGTGACCACCACGATGATCAGGAGCGAGGTGCCGCCAAAATAGAACGGCACGTTGTACTTCAGGATCAAGAATTCAGGCAGCAGGCAGACAAAGGTGATGTAGATCGCACCGGCCAGCGTCAGGCGCAACAGAATCTTGTCGATGTACTTGGCGGTCTGGTCGCCCGGACGGATACCCGGAATGAAAGCGCCGCTCTTCTTCAGGTTGTCGGCGGTCTCGCGGCTGTTGAACACCAGTGCGGTATAGAAGAAGCAGAAAAACACGATGGCCGAGGCATACAGCATCACATAGATCGGCTGGCCCGGGGTCAGCGAACCGGCAATGTCCTTGAGCCAGCGCATCGATTCGCCCGAACTGAACCAGCCCACCACGGTGGCCGGCAGCAGGATGATCGACGAGGCGAAGATCGGCGGAATCACGCCCGACATGTTGAGCTTGAGCGGCAGGTGCGAGGACTGGCCGCCATAGACCTTGTTGCCCACCTGGCGCCTGGCGTAATTCACCAGGATCTTGCGCTGTCCACGCTCGACAAAAACCACGAAGTAGGTCACCAGCGCCACCAGGATCACGATGAACAGCGACACGATGATGCTCATGGCACCGGTGCGCACCAGTTCCAGCAGACCGCCGATGGCATTGGGCAAACCGGCTGCGATGCCGCCGAAGATCAGGATCGAGATGCCGTTGCCCAGGCCGCGCTCGGTGATTTGCTCACCCAGCCACATCAGGAACATGGTGCCTGCTGTCAGGGTGCAAACCGCGGTCAGGCGGAAGCCGAAGCCTGGTGCAATCACCAGACCGGCGGAGCTTTCCAGCGCCAGTGCAATGCCCATCGACTGGAACAGCGCCAGGCCCAGGGTGCCGTAACGGGTGTACTGGGTGATCTTGCGCCGGCCGGCTTCGCCGTCCTTTTTCAGCTGCTCGAATGCTGGCAGCACATAGGTCAGCAGTTGCATGATGATCGAGGCCGAGATGTACGGCATGATCCCAAGCGCAAAAATCGTGAAGCGCGACAGTGCACCGCCCGAGAACATGTTGAACATGCCCAGAATGCCGCCCTGCTGGCCCTTGAAGAACTGCTGCAGCTGCGCCGGGTCGATGCCGGGCACAGGAATATGCGCGCCGATGCGGTACACAACCAGCGCGAGCAACAGAAAGACAAGCCGGCGACGCAGGTCGCCGAACTTGCCGGTCTTTGCCAATTGGGCTGCGTTGGTTGCCACTGACGTCCTTCTTGCGCTGCGCTATCAGGCGACGCTGCCGCCGGCCGCTTCGATGGCGGCCTTGGCACCGGCGGTTGCGCCGACGCCATTGAGCTTGATAGCCTTGGTGATCGCGCCGGTCTTGATGACCTTGGCCACCTTGACCATCTCGCCGATCAAGCCGGCTTGCTTGAGCGTCAGCAGATCAACGTCTGCGGCGCCCAGCAGTTCCAGCGCTGTCAGCGTGACTTCAGCGTTGTATTGCAGCAGATGCGACTTGAAGCCGCGCTTGGGCAGACGGCGCTGCAGCGGCATCTGGCCGCCTTCGAAGCCGACCTTGTGGTAGCCACCGGCGCGCGACTTCTGACCCTTGTGGCCACGACCAGCGGTCTTGCCCAACCCGGAGCCGATACCGCGTCCGACACGCCGGCGGGCGTGCTTGGAGCCTTCTGCGGGCTTGATGCCATTGAGTTCCATCATCTTCCTTCGTCTTTGAATACAGTGCCCGCCAGGATGCGTGCATCGGCGGCGCTGCAGTCACATGTCATAGCACTTTGACCAAATAGCTGATCTTGTTGATCATGCCGCGAACTTCCGGCGTGTCCTGCAGCTGGCTGATTGAGCGCACCTTGCGCAGACCCAGGCCACGGACGGTAGCGCGGTGCGTTTCCTTGCAACCGATCGGGCTGCGAACCAGTTGCACCTTGAGCGTTTGTTGTGTCGTCATCTTGTGGCTCCGATTCAGACGAACAGTTCTTCGACCGACTTGCCACGCTTGGCGGCAACTTCCGACGGCGTGGTGCAGTGGCCCAGCGCGTCCAGCGTGGCACGCACCATGTTGTAGGGGTTGGTCGAACCGTGGCTCTTGGCCACGATGTCGGTAATACCCATCACTTCAAAGACGGCGCGCATCGGGCCGCCGGCGATGATGCCGGTACCCTTGGGGGCCGGCGCCATCATCACAGAGGCAGCGCCATGCTGACCCATCACGCGGTGGTGGATCGAGCCGTTCTTGAGGGAAATCTTGCGCAGGTTGCGGCGCGCTTCTTCCATCGCCTTCTGCACGGCGGCAGGCACTTCCTTGGACTTGCCCTTGCCCATGCCGACGCGGCCGTCACCATCACCAACAACGGTGAGAGCGGCAAAACCCAGGATACGACCACCTTTGACCACCTTGGTCACGCGGTTGATCGCGATCATCTTCTCGCGCAGACCGTCCTCAGGCCCTTCAGCCTTGCCCTGCATCTTTGCTTGTACTTTAGCCATGTCTTATTCCAATCTGCTTAGAACTGCAAGCCAGCTTCACGTGCCGCATCGGCCAGCGCCTTGACGCGACCGTGGTAGGCAAAGCCGGAACGGTCAAAGGCGACCTTCTCGACGCCGGCTGCACGGGCCTTGTCGGCCAGGCGCTTGCCAATCACCTTGGCTGCAGCCACATTGCCGCCCTTGCCAACGGCACCCAACTCCTTGCGGACATCGGCTTCCAGCGTGGAAGCGGTGGCCAGCACCTTGCCGCCGTCGCCGGAAATGACGCTGGCGTAGATGTGGAGATTGGTGCGGCTGACCGTCAGACGGGCCACGCCCTGGGTCGCGATGCGGATCCGGGTCTGGCGCGCACGGCGCAAACGCTGCTGTTTCTTTGTCAACATGGTGCAGCTCCTTACTTCTTCTTGGTTTCTTTGATCGTGATCTTTTCGTCCACATAGCGGATGCCCTTGCCCTTGTAGGGCTCTGGCGGACGAATGGCACGGATCTCGGCGGCAACCTGGCCCACGCGCTGGCGGTCGGCACCCTTGATCACGATTTCGGTCGGGGTCGGGGTGGCGACAGTAATGCCGGCGGGCATATCCTTGTTCACGGGGTGCGAATAGCCCACCGCGAGGTTGAGCTTGGCGCCCTGGGCCTGGGCCTTGTAGCCCACGCCGACCAGGCTGAGCTTCTTCTCGAAGCCCTTGGTCACACCCAGCACCATGTTGTTCACCAACTGACGCATGGTGCCGCTCATGGCATTGGCTTCACGGGAGTCGTTGGCCGGGGCAAAGCTCAGCTTGCCAGCGTCGCTCACCACCTTCACCAGGGCGTTCTGTGCCAGCAGCAGTGTGCCACCCGAACCCTTGATGCTGATCTGGTCTTGCTGGATCGACACGTCCACACCTGCGGGGACGGCGACGGGCAATTTTCCTACTCGGGACATGTTCTGGTACTCCTCGATGTCACGCGACGTAGCACAGCACTTCACCACCGACACCGGTGGCGCGCGCCTTGCGATCCGTCATGACGCCCTTGGGCGTGGTCACGATCGCCACGCCAAGGCCGTTCTGGACCTGGGGGATGGCGTCGCTGCCGCGGTACACCCGCAAGCCGGGGCGGCTGACACGCTCGATGCGCTCGATCACCGGGCGGCCGGCGTAGTACTTCAGGGCAATTTCCAGCTCGGACTTGCCGGCTTCGGTCGTCACCTTGAAGCCATCGATGTAGCCTTCGTCCTTCAGGACCTGGGCAATGGCAACCTTCACTTTGGAGGAAGGTACGCAAACACTTGTCTTGGCGACCATCTGCGCATTGCGAATGCGCGTCAACAGGTCGGCAATGGGGTCACTCATGCTCATATTCAGTCTCCTGCCGCTTACCAGCTGGCCTTGACGATGCCCGGGATTTCTCCGGCAAAAGCCATTTCACGAATCTTCGCCCGCGCCAGACCGAAGTGCTGGAAGGTGCCACGGGGCCGGCCCGTGATGGAACAACGGTTGCGCTGACGCGTCGGGTTCGCGTTGCGGGGCAGCTTCTGCAGCCCGAGGCGCGCAGCAGCGCGCTCTTCTTCGCTGCGCTTGACATCGCTGGCAATGCCCTTGAGTTCCGCGTGTTTTTTCGCGTACTTGGCAACCAACTTGTCCCTCTTGAGCTCGCGCTCGATCAAAGCCATCTTAGCCACAGGTCACCTCAGTTCTTGAACGGGAAACGGAAGCCGGCGAGCAGTGCCTTGCACTCTTCGTCGGACTTGGCCGTGGTGGTGATGCTGATATTGAGGCCGCGCAAGGCATCCACCTTGTCATATTCAATCTCAGGGAAAATGATCTGTTCCTTGACGCCGATGTTGTAGTTGCCACGGCCATCAAAAGCGCGGCCGGAAATGCCGCGGAAGTCGCGCACCCGGGGCAGCGCCACGGTCACGAAACGGTCCAGGAATTCATACATCTGCACGCCGCGCAGGGTCACCATGCAACCGATGGCCTGGCCTTCGCGGATCTTGAAACCGGCGATGGCCTTCTTCGACTTGGTGACGACTGGCTTCTGGCCGGCGATCTTGGTCAGGTCGCCAACGGCGTTGTCCATGACCTTCTTGTCAGCCACGGCCTCGCTCACACCCATGTTCAGGGTGATCTTGGACAGGCGCGGAACCTGCATCACCGAGGTGTAGCCAAACTTGGCCATCAGCTCGGGCGCGACTTTGTCGCGAAAATGTTGTTGCAAACGTGCCATGGTCATGCCGCCTTGATTTCTTCGCCGCTGGACTTGTACACGCGCACGCGCTTGCCATCGGCCAACAACTTGATGCCAACCCGATCCGCCTTGCCGGTTGCGGCATTGAAGATCGCCACATTGGACTGGTGGATCGGCATGGTCTTCTCGACGATGCCGCCGGTCGTTCCCTTGAGCGGATTGGGCTTGGTGTGCTTCTTCACCAGGTTGATGCCCTCGACCACGACATAGGAGTCGTCCTTGCGCAACGCGATCTTGCCGCGTTTGCCCTTGTCGCGCCCAGCGAGCACGACCACTTCATCGCCCTTGCGAATCTTGTTCATGGCGCGTCCTTACAA
Source organism: Rhodoferax sp. (assembly GCA_031372035.1). GTDB lineage: Bacteria > Pseudomonadota > Gammaproteobacteria > Burkholderiales > Burkholderiaceae_C > CAISIP01. The sequence goes on from JANMKM010000178.1 coordinate 6,816, forward strand.
AACTTCAGGAGCCAGCGACACGATCTTCATGAAGCGCTCGGTGCGCAATTCGCGCGTCACCGGGCCAAAGATGCGGGTCCCGATGGGCTCCAGCTTGTTGTTGAGCAACACGGCTGCGTTGCTGTCGAATTTGACCAGGGAGCCGTCGCCGCGGCGAATGCCCTTGGCCGTACGGACCACCACTGCGCTGTAGATCTCGCCTTTCTTGACGCGACCCCGCGGAGCGGCTTCCTTGATGCTTACTTTGATGACGTCGCCAACGCTTGCATAGCGACGCTTCGATCCGCCGAGCACCTTGATGCACAGTACGGATTTAGCGCCGGTATTGTCGGCAACTTCCAATCGAGATTCAGTCTGGATCATTTCAATATTCCCAACTTGCACCCGGTGCGCGGACCAACACGGTCCATGCAGCAAGGTCAGTCTTGGGCCCGTCGTCCACGCTGCAAACCACTCACAGCGCTTCTCTGGGCAGAAAACCTGTTCGCTTTTTTACGGCGAAGCCCGCTATTATGCCAAAGATCAAAGAGTCGGTCAAGCGAGCCGGCAAATTGTATCGCCCGCGCAGCGGCCGGGCACGCCGCTACCGGGGCAGGCGCAGGTACTCCCGGGCCAATTCCGAGAACGCGGCCTCGGCCGCGTCGACCCCGGTTTCCTGCCGCAGGATGGCACCCACGGCCGGCGCCAGGGACTCGGCCAGCCGGGCGTCCAGGAACAACAGCCGGACGCGCCGGGCCAGCATGTCTTCCACCGTCCTGGCGTATTCGTGGCGTGCAGCAAAACGCACCATGGCCTCGCTCAGTCCCGGCGCAAGTTGGCGATCGCTTCCAGGCAAACCCTGTACGAATGCAGCCTCCTCTCCGTAAGAGTGCAGACCCTCGGGCTGGCTCAGGGAGTGGCCGGGCAGTGCTGGCGGTCCGGCGCCCACCAATGGGAGCCGGCGCGTCACGCCCGCGGCGCGCGGCTCCAGCAGCTCGCGGTCAAAGCACTTCTGCAGCACATCCTCGGCCATAGCGCGATACGTGGTCCATTTGCCCCCGGTGACTGTCACCAGGTTGCTGCGGCTGACCAGCACCGTGTGCTCCCTGCTCAGGCCCTTGGTGTTCTCGCCATCGTCATCCTGCGGCTTGACCAGCGGCCGCAGGCCAACCCAGACACTGCGGATATCGGCAGGCCCGGGGGCGCGGCGCAGGTAGCGGGCTGATTCGCTCAGGATGAAATCCAGTTCGGCCTTGAATGGCCGCGGCTCCAGCGCCAGATCATCCCGCGGCGTATCCGTGGTGCCCAGGATGACCTTGCCCAGCCATGGCACGGCAAACAATACCCGGCCATCGGCCGTCTTCGGCACCATCAACGCCACGTCCGTCGGCAGGAACTCCCGGTCCACCACGATGTGCACGCCCTGGCTCGGTGCCACCATGTTGCGGGTCGGCCGGCGTCCGTCAGCGGCGTTGGCCTGGCCATCCTTGTGCCGCAGTTCATCAACCCAGACGCCAGCGGCATTGATGACACAGCGCGCGCGCAGCGCAAAGCTGCTCCCGGTCTCGGCGTCGCGGCACTGCAGACCCACCACCTTGCCGGCGTCAAACAGCAGGTCTTCGGCAGCGCAATAGTTGAGCAAGGCCGCGCCCCGGGCGGCCGCGCTGCGCGCCAGCGCCAGGGCGAGGCGGGCGTCGTTGAACTGACCGTCCCAGTACTTGACACCACCCCGCAGCCCTTGTGCCCGGGCCGTGGGCAGCAGCGCCATGGTCTGGTCACGCCCCAGAAATTCGGTCGCGCCCAGTCCGGCCGAGCCGGCCAGCGCGTCATACAGCTTCAGGCCGACACCGTAGAACGGCTCCTCCCACCAGCGGTAGCACGGCATGACGAAGGCCAGCGGCTGGGCCAGGTGCGGCGCGTTGT
>JANMKM010000184.1:0-3987 GCA_031372035.1 Rhodoferax sp.
GCTCAAGGCCGCCTGGCTGATGGACATGGCCGGCAACAAGGTCGCCAAGAACGAAATCGCGATGATCAAGGTGGTGGCACCGTCAATGGCATGCGATGTAATTGACTGGGCCATGCAGGTGCATGGGGGCGGCGGCATGTGCGACGACTTTCCGCTGGCGTATAGCTACACGGCGGCCCGTACTCTGCGGTTTGCCGACGGCCCGGATGAAGTGCACCGCAATGCCATTGCCAAGCTCGAGTTGGGCAAATATGCTCTGAACCCGGCACCGGTGGAAATGCCAATAACCCGAGTCTGACGACTTCCCTTCGGAGTTGGAGTGCTACAAAAAGAGTAGTGCTCTGCGCTTTCCCAGTATGCCGTCCAGATCGTTTGGCAGGTAGAAATCGAAGAGCACGTTCAAGCCTTGAACTGGGCCAACGCGCATTCGCAGCCTTGCCGCAACACCCCGACTGCATGCTGCAGCGTACGAAGGTCGGCCGGCGCATATTCCATCCGCAGGTAAACGTTGCCTCTGAGACACGTGATCATGAATGGTGACTGCGTCGCTGTCACCGGATCTGGCCAGTGCATGAGCAGTTCAACCAAGGCCGGTTGCATCCAGGCAACGGCGTGATCAATGTCGTCGGCCAGCACAGCGAAACGCCCCACGAAATCAACGTCAACTTCATCCCAGACAACCTCTTCGTACATGGCAAGCCATCGCATCTCTTCGGGCAACGAGGTGTTCACGGTAGTCTGCAGCGAATCGGTGTAGATGGCGTAGGCCTGGCGTTCCAGGTCTTCCTTCAAGGGCCGTGTCATCACAACGACCGACACATCTCCGAGCACGCCCAGTTCAGCGCGAGCGTGCAGTTCGTCCCCGTCTATGAAGTCTCGTGATGACGGCCCACGCTTCATCACCCATGGCTTGTCACCGAAGGCACTTGCAATTGCATATCCCCCCGATGATGGATTGGGAGACACACTGTAGCCCTGCGCCAACGCCCAGACGCTCGCTGCATCTTGTTCGGGTATCGTGTCTTTGGCGTCCTGCACGCCCTGTTCCGGCAACATCGGGCTCTCCCGACCGAAAACCCTCAGCAGGCGATCAAACACGGCCATGCAGACACCTCTCCAAGTGGCATTTCCACATCATTTTTCAGGAAACTCAGACCATGAGCGTTGGGCGAAACCGCCAGCAGTTATCAGGGAAACGCTGCACGACATGAAAGTGACACTGGCATTTTGCTCCAGACGCCACCTTTTGCCACCAGTTTATCTGGATTGGTGGCCTACCCGGAGGGGATCGAACCCACGACCCTCAGCTTAGAAGGCTGATGCTCTATCCAACTGAGCTACGGGTAGATGTACCCATGACAAGAAGTGGTCGGGGCGAAAGGATTCGAACCTTCGACCCTCTGGTCCCAAACCAGATGCGCTACCAGGCTGCGCTACGCCCCGACAGAGATGATTCTAACCCGTGAGCAATCTTCCCAAGATTGATCCACGCGCGCGCTGAATCCAACAACTACTTGCAAACCTGCCCCGAGCCTTCGGAAATCAACTCGTCGCGCTTCTTCGGTACTGTCGGCTCCGGTTCACTGAACGCATCCAGCGCATCGCTGATCTGGACAAACGACTGCACGACCGAACCGGTTTCCGCAGGCGGGTTCTTCGACCCGTAGAAGCCGGATTGGGGTACACCGTTCTCACCAATGACCGGGGGTATCGGCAACTGGAAGCAGGTGCGGCAGATGACCCTCGGTACAGTCACCGCGCCTGAATGGGAAAACACGATCGCACCTGACCCGTCACCCGTTCCCGATGCCAGCGAGTACCCATCGGGCGCATTCAGCACCACGTCGCCATCGGAGACGATCGCAGCGTACGCGGCACGCCCCGCCCCACCAGCCAGATCAATACGCTGACCAGTGACCGTCAGGACAGAACCAACGCTCGGGTCCAGCTTGGCATATGCTCCGTCACCAGATCCACCCAGAAGGTTCACGACAGCGCTGGCAACCACCGTTTGCGACTGCGTTGAATTCACACTGGCAAAGGTACCTGTCCTGGAGCCTCCCAGCACGTTCACATTGCCGCCAGAGGCCACAATCACCGCCGTGGTGCCGGCATCAACGGCTGCCGATGCACCGTTCGCGGTACCGCCTCGGATTGTGATGACACTGCCCTTGAGATCAACTGAGCCAGCAGCATGGACGCTCACAGGAAGGCCTGGATTGCCAATTTCCAGAGCACCGTTGCCGGCATCCAACACGATGCTCTGACCACTCATATTGCCTAATACTGCAATACCAGAACCAGTGACCGAGATGCTCGCGCCGGATGCGCCCGAAGGGCTCACCGTAGCCATTCCTGAAGATTGAATCGTTGCATTGCCCGAGGCTTCACCCAGCAGCGCCAACGGGCCCGTATTGAGGAACGTCAAATTCCCGGCATGGAAGGACAACTTGGCCACCTTGTTGTCGGATCTGGCCAGATTCACGACATGACCAACTGCGGTAATGTCCAGCGTCCCACCTACTTCAAGCCCTGCGGACTGAGATACATCGCCTGCCGCTGTCAAGACAAAGTCACCGGCGACAGTGCTGCCTGCCAAGGAGATTCCAGCGGCACTGTTGACAGTCGCCCCACCACCTGCGGTGACAACGTTCAATCCACCGGACAAGGTGTTGCCGCGATCCATCGTGATCGATCCAGCGGTGGACTTCAGTGAAGTGAGGCCGGACGCGGACAAGCTCCCACCCAACGTCTGCACAATCCCTGACCCCGTGATCGAAATCGGACCCGACGCCGAGATAGAGCCGCCAAGCGACACCAGCGTTGGCGACAAAACCGTGACGCTGCTGACACCGCCGATACTGCCGCCGGACTGCGTAAATCCATTCTGGAAAGTGATGTTGCCACCGCCATTGATAGTCCCGCCGCTTTGACTCACGGGTGCGGACGCAGCAAGGCTCGAAGAGACCGAAAGTGTGCCGCCGCTCAAATGGAGAGCGCTTGCAGTGTTGACAGTCGAAAGTGTCGTGTTTGCGGTCGTATCGCTGCCGTCGAACAGCACAGCGCCTGCACCAGATGGTATTGCAACCGCAAGAACATTGGCGCCATCAGGCAATGCATCCCAATTGCCGGCGCTACTCCATTTCCCGTCTTGCGCCAAACCTGTCCAAGTGGACAGGGGGCGCACTGAAATATTTGCAGACGTACTGGCACTGGTGTTATTGAGCGTGTAATTCTGCGCATCGGCGCCACTGAGCGTAAGTCCGGTGATGGCGACCGCCTTTGCCGTTCCAACGTTCTTGTCACCAAACAACCCCGTACTTAGTCCTACAGACAAGGTATCCCCAGCGAACATGCCCGTAAACGAAGCTGCACCTGTGACGAGCGTCGCGTTACGCGTGCCGTCATAAACGCGGTTACTGGCCGAAATTCCGCCAATGCTTGCGATGGTCGCCTTGCTGATATCAGCCGTGGCGAACGCCGTCGTGTCCTGCAGCGTGTAATTCTGCGCATCTTGGCCGCCCAGCGACAAGCCACTGATGGCAACCGTCTTTACAAGACCCGCATTTTTGTTGCTGAATTGACCCACGGCCGTACCCACGCTCAAGGTATCGCCCACCCGAATACCCTCGAAACCTGCGCCTGCCGTCACCAATGTCGCCGCACGCGTCGCGTCGTATACCTTGCTATTGGCTGTGATCCCGCTGATTCTGGCAATTGCCGCGGCTGTGATATCGGCCTTCACCGCATAGCTCCGTCCATCGAGCACGTAATTCTGCGCGTCGACCCCAACAAGTGACAAACCGGTAATTGATACGGTCTTTCCGACGCCCACGTTGCGGTCGCCAAATGTGCCAATTGCGGAGCCAATACCCAAGGTGTCACCAGCAAAAAGGCCATCAAAAGACGTACCGCTGGTGACAATCTGGGCCGAAACCGTACGGTCGTACACCTTGTTCTGTGCAGACAGCCCCGTGATGCTCAGCG
>JANMKM010000222.1:0-3839 GCA_031372035.1 Rhodoferax sp.
AGCCCGCCAACAGCTACACCGTGGTGGGCAAGTCAATCCCGCGCGTCGACATTCCGGCCAAGCTGAGCGGCGAGTTCACCTACGTTCATGACTTCCGCCTGCCCGGCATGCTGCATGCACGCGTGCTGCGGCCCGATGACCTGGGCGCGCCCCTGCAGTCCTTTGACGACAGCGAGGCGCGCAAGGTCGGCGGCTTCGTGCGTACCGTGCGCAAGGGCGACTTCCTGGCCGTCGTCGCCAAAACCGAATGGGGCGCCATCAAGGCCATGCGGGCGATGAAGACGCAGTGGGGCACCGGCACCGGCCTGCCCGACCAGGCCACCGTGTTCGACCATTGGCGCACCCGCCCGGTGGCCAAGCAGGACGTGACGCAAAAGGTCGGCGAAGCCGACGCCGCGCTGGCCGCCGCGCCGCGCAAGCTGAAGGCCCGCTACGACTTCGCGGTGCAGACCCACGCTTCTTCCGGTCCCTCGTGCGCCGTGGCGCGCGTGGAGGGCGGCGAGCTCACGGTGTGGACCGCCTCGCAGGCGACGCACTCGCTGGTGGACGAGCTCGCACCCATCGTGGGGCTGCCGCGCGAGAAGATCCGCGCCGTCTACCTGGAAGGCTCGGGCTGCTATGGCCGCAACGGCCACGAGGACGCAGCGGCCGACGCCGCGCTGATCGCCACGCTGACCGGTTCGCCGGTGCGCGTGCAGTGGATGCGCGATGACGAAACGGCACGCGCGCCCAAGAGCCCGCCGCGCAGCATGGATTTTGAGGCCGGTCTGGACGAGCAGGGCAATGTGCTGGCCTGGACGGGCGACTTCTGGATCGCGCTCAACCACATCGTCGCCTTCAAGCCGCTGGATTTCCCGCTGTTGGCCGCCACCGAGACCGGCCTGCCCAAGCCTGGCAACTGGGTCGGGTTCCTGTTCCAGAATTCAGGCATCGGCTACGCCTTGCCGGCCATCAAGGTGAACACGCGGCACGTGGAGCAGGCCTTCTTTCGCAGCGCGCACCTGCGTAGCCCCGGACGCATAGAGAACTCGTTCGCCAACGAGTCGTTCATCGACGAACTCGCGTTTGCGGCCAAGGCCGACCCGGCCGAGTTCCGCATGCGTTACCTGAAGGAGGCGCGCGGCATCGCAGTGTTGAAGAAGGTGATGGAGCGCGCCGATTGGCGCAGCCGTGCCGGCACCAACCCGGCAGGCGTACAGGGTGACATCGCCCGCGGGCGCGGCGTCACCTACCTGCGCTACAACAACGCGACAACCTATGTGGCGGCGGTGGCCGAGGTGGCGGTGAACCGCCGCACCGGTGAGATAAAGGTGGAGCGGGTGTGCGTGGCACACGACTGCGGCCAGCTGGTAAACCCGGATGGAACCGTCAACCAGGTTGAGGGCGGCGTCATCCAGACGGTGAGTCGCACGCTGATGGAGCAGGTGACCTGGGACCGCACCAAGGTGTTGTCGCGCGACTGGGTGAGCTACCCCATCCTGCGCCACGACCAGGTGCCCAAGGTGTTGGTGGACCTGATCGATCAGCCTGGTCAACCCAGTTGGGGCGCTGGCGAACCCACAGCATGTGCGATTCCTGCGGCCATTGGCAACGCCGTGTTCGACGCCACCGGGGCGCGCCTGCGGGCTGTACCGTTCACGCCACAACAGGTTCTGAGCGCGCTGGCCCGGCCGGTGGCGACCTGATGCCGGACGCCTGGGTGCGAGTGGCAAGAAATAGCCGGAAGCCTCATGCAGAAAGCATGGAGCGCTTCTGTATTGATAGCGATCCGGGGTCAGAGCACGATTTCGTACAGGTGCTCGTGCTCCGGTTGCGTTGCCTTCCTGCATCGTGATCTGACCCCGACGGCGTGCGTAGCGCCTGCTACAGCCGCCCTCGCTACTGCTTCTGCGATTGCGCAGCGTAACGTGCCTTGGCTTCCGCATTCGGCGGGTACAGCCCTGGCAGCGGCACACCGCGGTCCACCTCGCTCATGATCCAGGCTTCCAGGCGCTCCTGCTCGGGGGCGTGCTCCAGCACGTAGTCGAGCAGGGCGGCGGGGATCAGCACGGCGCCGTCGTCGTCCACCACCACCACATCACCCGGGAACACGGCCACGCCGCCGCAGCCGATGGGCTGTTGCCAGGCGACGAAGGTCAGGCCGGCCACGGACGGTGGCGCCGCGGCGCCGTTGCACCAGACCGGCAGGCCGGTGCCGAGCACGCCGGCCAGGTCTCGCACCACGCCGTCGGTGATCAGCGCGGCGACCTGGCGCTTTTGCATGCGGGCACACAGGATGTCGCCGAAGATGCCGGCGTCCTGCACACCCTTGCTGTCGACCACCGTGATGCAGCCGGCGGGCATGTCTTCGATGGCGGCGCGGGTAGAAATGGGCGAGGCCCAGGATTCGGGCGTAGCCAGGTCTTCGCGCGCCGGCACAAAGCGCAGCGTGAAGGCCCGGCCCACCAGCCGCGGCTGCCCCGGCTTGAGCGGTTTGGTGCCGCGCATCCAGACGTTGCGCAGGCCCTTTTTCAGCAGCACGGTGGTCAGGGTGGCAGTGGTCACCTGCGACAGCGTGGCGATGACCACAGGGTCGAGTTGCATGTTGGGGGTGTCACTCATCAGGGGTACTCCTTGTTTCTCAACCGATGGCCGCCAGCCGCCGTTCCTGCCGCACCGTCAGCCGTGCAATGTCGGCAACGTCCGCGCTAGACAGCTTCGGCCCGGGCTTGCGCACTGCCGCCGACGCGATGATGCCGCGCTGCACGAACAGGTGTTTGCGCACTGCCAGGCCAATGCCGGCCTGCTGCTCGTAGCGGGCCAGCGGCAGGTAGGCGTCGAACAGGTCGTGGGCCCGTTCCACGTCGCCCCTGGCGTGCGCGGCGCAGACGTCCACCATCATCTCGGGGTAGGCAAAACCGGTCATCGCGCCATCAGCTCCGCGTGACAATTCTTCAGGCAGGAACAGGCCGCCGCCGTTGCCGCACAGGATCGACATCCGCGCCACCTCGCCACGGGCACTGGCGGCGCGGATGGCCGTCAGCTTGGCCAGGCCGGGCCAGTCCTCGTGCTTGAGCATCACGCAGTTCGGCGCGTTCTTGAAGATGCGCAGGATCACCGGCGTGGCCAACTGCACGCCGGTGGAGACCGGGTGGTCTTGCAGCACCCAGGGCACGTCCGGCCCCACGGTCTCGGCCACCATTTCGAAGTAGCCGGCAATCTGGTCGTCGGTGCGCACGCCGGGTGGCGGCGCCACCATCACGCCGGCGGCGCCCAGGTCCATCACGCTTTTCGTCAGCTCGCCCATGGCGGCAAAGCCACTGGCAGAGGCACCCACCACCACCGGCACGCGCCCGGCCACGCGCTGCAGCACATGGCGCACGAAGGTGGTGGATTCTTCCGCCGTGAGCTTGTTGGCCTCGCCCATGATGCCGAGCACGGTGAGACCCGTGACGCCGCATTCCAGGCAGAAGTCCACCATGCGGTCGGTGCTGGGCAGGTCCAGCGCGCCGTTGTCATGGAACGGCGTCACCGTGATCAGGTACACGCCCTTTGCGCTGCTATCGAGTTTGGCCATGGTGGTGAGGGAGCATTGAACTGGGGATTGCAACGCACGGAGCCCGCTCGACGCAATCGGTTGTGTTCTTTATAGCTTATCGGGAAATCTGAAAGTCACACCCGGGCCTATTGTTTCCTGCAGGTGTATCTGGTGAAGAGCCATAGGCATGGGGTTAACGTGGGTAAGCCGAGGACGCCGGGGTGGGTAGCTCCGCAAATGTCCCCCGCCGTCGGCCGGCGGCCTCTGTCTCCTCCATTAATTTGCTAAGCCACCCACCCCCGCAACCTCGGCGGCGGGCGTG
>JANMKM010000250.1:0-4670 GCA_031372035.1 Rhodoferax sp.
GCACCTGCACAGCATTGCCGAGAGCGCGCGTGATGTAGACCTGGCGATGCGCTGGGGCTTCGGCCTGAAGCAAGGCCCGTTCGAACTCTGGCAGGAAGCCGGCTGGTTGCAGGTGGCGACCTGGATCAAGGAAGATATCGACGCCGGCCGCGCCCTGTGCAGCGCGCCGCTGCCCCACTGGGTGTTCCAGGGCCCGGTGGCCGAGGCTGGCGGCGTGCACACGCCCCAGGGCTCCTGGAACCCGAACACTGGCAGTTTCGTGGCAGCACGCAGCCTGCCGGTGTATGCGCGCCAGCACTTCCCCGAAACTGTGCTCGGCAGCCAGGCCGTTGCGCCGCAGACTGCCGGCAAGACCCTGCACGAGGACGATGCGATCCGGCTCTGGACGCTGGACGACGAACTGGTGATCGCCAGCATCAAGACCAAGATGCACGCCATCAGCCCGGATGTGGCCGAGGGCCTGGCCATGGGCGTGGACCTGGCGGAACAGGGCTACAAGGGCCTGGTGATCTGGTCCAACGACGAGATGTTCTCCGCCGGAGCGGATCTGCAGGCCATGCTGCCGGCTTTCATGATGGGCGGGGCCAAGGCGATTGATGGCGCCGAACAGGCGCTGCAGGAAGTGATGCTCAGGCTGCGCTATGCCAATGTGCCGGTGGTTTCCGCCGTGCGCGGCCTGGCGCTGGGTGGCGGCTGCGAGATGGCCGTGTATTCGGCCAAACGGGTTGCGGCCATGGAGAGCTATATCGGCCTGGTGGAAGTCGGTGTGGGCCTGGTGCCCGGTGCCGGCGGCCTGGCCTACATCGCCCGCCGTGCTGCCGAGCGCGCCGCCGCGTCCACCGGCAAGGACCTGCTGCCTTTCCTGACCGAAGGCTTCACGGCCGCGGCCATGGCGAAGGTTGGCACCAGTGCCATCGAGTCGCGCAAGCTCGGCTACCTGCTGGAGAGCGACGTGATCGTGGCCCACAAGGACGAATTGCTGCATGTCGCCTGCGTCCAGGCCCGGGCCCTGTTTGACAGCGGCTACCGCCCACCCCAGCGCCGCAGCTTTGCCGTGGCCGGTCGCAGTGGCGTGGCGACGATCAAGGGCCAGCTGGTGAACATGCGCGACGGCGGCTTCATCAGCGAGCACGACTTCCACATTGCCGGCCTGATAGCCAACGTGGTCTGCGGTGGCGACGTCGATGCCGGCAGCCTGGTGACCGAGGAATACCTGATGACCCTGGAGCGCCAGGCCTTCTGTTCGCTGCTGACGCATCCCAAGACGCAGGAGCGGATCATGGCCATGATGTCGACGGGTAAGCCCCTTCGCAACTGATCGGATGTTCACCCGCGTGGAGTTGCAAGTGAACGGAAGTGCCGCCCAGTCCGGTCCCCTCTCCCGCGAGCGGGAGAGGGCCAGGGTGAGGGCAAGGTCCTTGCGCGCCGGTTCAACCGACGCTGAGGCTATTCTGTGGTTGCGCCTGCGAAATCGCCAGTTTCTGGGTCTGAAATTTCGGCGACAACATCCGATCGGACCGTATTTCGCCGATTTCGCCTGTCTGGAGGTCGGCTTGGTTGTAGAGCTTGATGGAGGGCAACATGTTGAAGGTGTTGCTTATGCCTACGACCAGAGGCGCCATGCAGACATGGCTGCCTTGGGCTTTCATACAGTCCGTTTTTGGAACACTGACGTGATGAAGGATCTGAATACCGTGCTGGACAGTCTCAGGCAGACCGTAGGAACCCTCACCCCAACCCTCTCCCGCGAGCGGGAGAGGGAGTAGATACGCGAAGACATAGGAATACGCCATGAAACAAGTCCAAGAAGCCTACATCGTCGCGGCGACGCGCACGCCGATCGGGCGTTCGCACCGCGGGTTCTTCCGCAACATGCGGCCGGACGATCTGCTGGTGCGGGCCATCCGTGGCGTGCTGGCGCAGGCGCCTACGCTGGACCCGGCTGCCATTGAAGACCTGATCTGCGGCTGTGCGATTCCGGAAGGGCCGCAGGGCCTGAACGTGGCGCGCATTGGCGCGGTGCTGGCCGGGCTGCCGAACAGTGTGGGCGGTATCACGGTGAATCGCTTCTGTGCTTCGGGCCTGAGCGCAATCCAGATGGCAGCGGACCGGATCCGCGTCGGCGAGGCCGACGTGATGCTGGCCGCCGGTACCGAGAGCATGAGCATGGTGCCGATGATGGGCAACTCGCCCTCCCTGTCGAGTGCCATGTTTGCCAATGACGAGAACATCGGCATCGCCTATGGCATGGGCCTCACGGCCGAGAAGGTGGCGGCGCAATGGAAGGTCAGCCGTGACGCACAGGACGCATTTGCCGTCGAATCGCATCGGCGCGCGCTGGCAGCCCAGCAGGCGGGCGACTTTGCCGCGGAGATGACGCCGGTGGAAGTGACGGACCGCAGCCCGAACCTGGCCAGCGGCGAAGTGACGGCGACCACGCGTACCGTCAGCCTGGACGAAGGCGCACGGCCCGACACCTCGCTGGAGGGCCTGGCCAAGTTGAAGGCAGTGTTTGCGGCGCGCGGCTCGGTCACCGCTGGTAACAGCTCGCAGACCTCGGACGGAGCCGGTGCCCTTCTGCTGGCAAGCGAGAAGGCGGTGAAGCAGTTCGGATTGACGCCGCTGGCGCGCTTTGTCAGCTTTGCTTCCAAGGGTGTGCCACCGCAGATCATGGGTATCGGCCCGATCGAGGCGATCCCCGCAGCGCTGCGCTATGCCGGCCTGCAGCAGGACGATATCGATTGGTGTGAACTGAACGAGGCCTTCGCGGCGCAATCGCTGGCGGTGATCAATACCTTGGGGCTGGACCCGGCCAAGGTCAATCCGATGGGCGGTGCCATTGCCCTGGGGCACCCGCTGGGCGCCACCGGGGCGATTCGGGCGGCGACGCTGGTGCATGCATTGCAGCGCAGGAAGTTGCGCTATGGCATGGTGACGATGTGCGTCGGCATGGGACAAGGCGCAGCCGGTATTTTCGAACGGGTTTAGCGGCTACTGCGCAGGCGATCTGCGTTGTTGCGGGTCCCACGGGAAATCCTCACGACCAGGCAGGTCGTTCCGGTTTCCCGTAACCCGCGCCTTGCAGCTCATCGGCGCTCGCTACGCCGCGTCCCGTTCGAGGTATGTCTGGGATGCATGGTCTTTGAGTCTGTAAAGGAGTTTGCGGTGGAAGCAAAAGCGATTCAAACATCCGACGGTGCAGGGGCATGAGCGAAAGCGGCACGGTGGACCAAGCCGCGGCTTTGCACCCGTTTGACGAAGCCCTGCAGGCCACGGCCGAGACCGATGGCGGCTGGGCCGGCAAGACGAGCGCGGCCTATGCCAACATGGTAGGGCCCTATGGCGGCATCATGGCGGCCCAGGCGCTGAGTGCCGTGTTGCGGCACGATGCCCTGCTGGGCGAACCAGTGGCACTGACCGTGAACTTCTGTGCCGCCATGGCTGATGGCCCGTTCGTCGCGCTGGCGCGGCCGGTGCGCACCAACCGCTCCACCCAGCACTGGAGCGTCGAGCTGCAGCAGCAGGGCCAGGCGGTGGTGACGGCCACCGCCATCACCGCGCTGCGGCGCGAGACCTGGGGTGTGGCCGAAGTGGCCATGCCGATGGTGAACGCACCGCAGGACACAGCGCCACCGCCGGGACAGGGCCGGGTGCCGTGGATCCACCGTTACGAGTTCCGCTTCATCCAGGGCGGCATTCCGGCGGATTGGGACGGCAGCGCCGACGACACCAGCCTGAGCCGGCTGTGGGTGCGCGATCAGCCACCGCGACCGCTGGACTTCGCTTCGCTGACCGCCATGTCGGACGTGTTCTTTCCGCGCATCTGGCGCCGCCGTGCCCGCTTGACGCCGCTGGGTACGGTGTCGATGACGGTGTACTTCCATGCCGATGCCACACAGTTGCGCGACACCGGTACCGGGTATCTGCTGGGACAGGCGCAGGCGCAAGCCTTTCACAATGGCTACTTTGACCAGACGGCGCAGCTCTGGAACGAGGCCGGCAAATTGCTGGTGACGACGCACCAACTGGTGTACTTCAAAGAGTAGGACATGAACAAAGTCGCTTTGGTGATCGGCGCGGGTGACGCCACGGGTGGCGCGATTGCGCGGCGCTTCGCGCGCGAGGGCTTCACCGCCTGCGTGACCCGGCGCAGCCAGGACAAGCTGCAGCCGCTGCTGGAGCAGATCCGGGCGGAGGGCGGCACCGCCCATGGCTTTGCCTCGGACGCGCGCAAGGAGGAAGAGGTGTTTGCGCTGGTGCAGAGGATCGAGAGCAGCATCGGGCCGATCGAGGTGCTGGTGTTCAACATCGGCGCCAACGCCCCCAGCAGCGTGCTGGACGAGACCGCGCGCAAGTACTTCAAGATCTGGGAAATGGCCTGCTTTGGCGGTTTTCTCAATGCCCGCGAGGTGGCCAAGCGCATGGTGACGCGTGGCCAGGGCACCATCATCTTCACCGGGGCCACGGCCTCGCTGCGCGGTGGTGCCAACTTTGCCGCCTTCGCTGGCGCCAAGCATGCGCTGCGGGCGCTGGCGCAGTCGATGGCGCGCGAGCTCGGCGGCCGCGGCATCCATGTTGCGCATGTGGTGGTGGACGGCGCCATCGACACGGCTTTCATCCGCGACAACTTCCCGGAGCGCTATCTGCTCAAGGACCGGGACGGCATCCTG
>JANMKM010000295.1:0-3372 GCA_031372035.1 Rhodoferax sp.
GATCGATTGACGGCCAATGTGCGCTCAGCAGACGCCGCCCGTCGCATCCGCTGCCGGAATCCTTCGCAGGTGGACACACCGTCAGTGAGCAATGTTCACTCACAAAATCATGGGCTGAAACATGGGCAGAAAAACAAAACGGACCGCTAAGGTCCGTATTTGCTCGTGTCCTGGCGGAGAAGGCGGGATTCGAACCCGCGGAGGGTTTTACCCCTCGCACGCTTTCCAGGCGTGTGACTTAAACCGCTCATCCACCTCTCCGGTGCCGGCGATTGTACCAGCGGGCCTCTCGCTGAATCAGGCCTTCTGGCCCTTCACCATCATCATCGCCGAGCTGATCAACGCCGACACTTCGGTCATGTTGCTGGGCACGATGAGGGTGGTGGTGGCGTCGCTGGCGACGCGGCTGTAGGCCTCCACGGCTTTCTCCGCCACCTTGAGCTGCACCGCCTGTTCGCCTCCGGGCTGGCGGATCGCCAGGGCGATGCGTTCGATCGCCTGCCCGGTGGCTTCGGCGACGGCGAGGATGGATTGCGCGTCGCCCTGGGCCTTGTTGATGACAGCCTGTTTCTCGCCTTCCGAGCGGGCGATAAAAGCTTCGCGCTCGCCGGTGGCAATGTTGATCTGCTCCTGGCGGCGCCCTTCGGATGCCGCGATCAGCGCGCGTTTTTCGCGCTCGGCGGTGATCTGCGACTGCATGGCATGCAGGATTTCCTTCGGTGGCGTCAGGTCCTTGATCTCGTAACGCAACACCTTCACGCCCCAGTTCAGCGCCGCTTCGTCGATGGCCGCGACCACTTGCGAGTTGATGATGGCGCGCTCTTCGAAGGTCTTGTCGAGTTCGAGTTTGCCGATCACCGAGCGCAGCGAGGTCTGCGCCAGCTGCGAAATCGCCATGATGTAGTTGGAAGAGCCATAACTCGCACGCATGGCGTCGGTGACCTGGAAATACAGGATGCCGTCCACCTGCAACTGGGTGTTGTCGCGCGTGATGCAGACCTGGCTCGGTATGTCGAGCGGGATTTCCTTGAGTACGTGTTTGTAGGCCACCTTGTCCACGAAGGGCACGAGGATGTTCAAGCCCGGCGTGAGCGTGCCGTGGTATTTGCCGAGGCGCTCGACCACCCAGGCGTGTTGCTGCGGCACGACCTTGATCGAGCGGAAGATGAAGATGGCGGCGATGACAAGGATGATGAGGGCGATTTCCATGGTGCTTTCCGTTCTGTTTGTTGTTGGTTGATGCCGTCTACGGGCGGGCTAGATTTTTTCGACGACAAGGCGGCTGCCTACCACCTCGGTCACGCGGTGCGCGCCAGCAGTGTGCGCCGCCGCATTGCGGTCCACCACCGTCCACTGGGCGCCACGGTATTTCACGCTCGCGGTGCCGTCGGGCTCCCATTGGTCGACGTGCACGGTTTCTCCGATGTCCAGGTTCACGTCCTTGTTGGACTCGGCACGTGGAGCAGGGGGCTTGTTCATCTGGCGCAGGTGCCAGCCGGCCACTGCGCCGCCGCCCACCACCGCGGCCACCACCATCTGCGTGGCATTGCTGAATCCTGCGTGCGCGGCCAGCGCCGCGGCAGCCAGCCCGAGTGCAAACATGAGCAGGTAAAAGGTGCCGGTAGCCAGTTCCACCGCGACAGCGGCGCCGGTTGCCAGCCACCAGAGGGTCGATACTTCCATCTAGGGCTCCAATGTGTATGGCGTACGCCACATTTTGCGGCCATTGTGCGCCCGTGCAAGGTCCCGGACGCGGCAAATCCTTACACTGCGCGCCTGATTCGCCAATTTGCGCCGACCGCGACGCCCCGGAGCCCCCATGAAATTCCGCTTTAGTTTCGACATGACTTGAGTACAAGTTAGTCTCCACTGAAGCTTTTTTCCGTCCGTACCAGGAAGTCCCATGAAATTTCGCTTTCCAATCGTCATCATCGACGAAGACTTCCGCTCCGAGAACACGTCCGGCCTGGGGATACGCGCGCTGGCGCAGGCCATCGAGAGCGAAGGCTTCGAGGTGTTGGGTGTCACCAGCTACGGCGATCTGGCGCAGTTTGCTCAACAGCAAAGCCGCGCCAGCGCCTTCATCCTGTCGATCGACGACGAGGAGTTCACCCCCGGGCCAGACCTGGACCCGGCGGTGCTGAACCTGCGCCAGTTCATCGAGGAGGTGCGGCGCAAGAACCTCGACGTGCCGATCTACGTCTACGGCGAGACCAAGACCTCGCGCCACATCCCGAACGACATCCTGCGCGAACTGCACGGCTTCATCCACATGTTCGAAGATACGCCAGAGTTCGTGGCGCGCCACATCATCCGCGAAGCCAAGAGTTACCTCGAGGGCCTGCAGCCGCCTTTTTTCAAGGCGCTGCTGGATTACGCCGAAGACGGCTCCTACTCCTGGCACTGCCCCGGGCATTCGGGCGGCGTGGCCTTTCTGAAGAGCCCCGTAGGCCAGATGTTCCACCAGTTTTTCGGCGAGAACATGTTGCGCGCCGACGTCTGCAACGCTGTGGAGGAACTCGGCCAGCTGCTCGACCACACGGGGCCCATCGCCGCTTCGGAGCGCAATGCGGCGCGCATCTTCAACGCCGACCACTGTTTCTTTGTCACCAACGGCACCAGCACCTCGAACAAGATGGTCTGGCACCACTGTGTGGCGCCCGGTGACGTGGTGGTGGTGGACCGCAACTGCCACAAGTCGATCCTGCATGCCATCATCATGACGGGCGCCATACCGGTCTTCCTCAAGCCCACACGCAACCACTTTGGCATCATCGGCCCGATTCCGAAGGAGGAATTCGAGCCCGCCGCCATCCAGGCCAAGATCAAGGCCAATCCGCTGCTCAAGGGGCTGGACACGTCCAAGCTCAAGCCGCGCGTTTTGACGCTGACGCAGTCCACCTACGACGGGGTTTTGTACAACACGGAGACCATCAAGGGCATGCTCGACGGGTATGTGGACAACCTGCACTTCGACGAAGCCTGGTTGCCGCATGCGGCCTTCCATCCGTTTTATGGCACCTACCACGCGATGGGCAAGAACCGCCCGCGGCCGAAGAAGGCGATGGTGTATTCCACCCAGTCCATCCACAAACTGCTCGCCGGCATCAGCCAGGCCAGCCACGTGCTGGTTCAGGATTCGCAAAACGAGAAGCTTGACCGGCATCTTTTCAATGAGGCGTATCTGATGCACACCTCGACCAGCCCGCAGTACGCGATCATCGCCAGCTGCGACGTGGCCGCCGCCATGATGGAGCCGCCCGGCGGCACGGCACTGGTGGAGGAAAGCATTGTTGAGGCACTCGACTTTCGGCGCGCCATGCGCAAAATTGACGATGAATATGGCGCCGACTGGTGGTTCAAGGTCTGGGG
>JANMKM010000306.1:0-3732 GCA_031372035.1 Rhodoferax sp.
GCTCAAGCATGTGGCTCTGTCCAAGTTGAACTGACCCACCAGATTTCCAAGAGAGCCCGACGATGATTGACAAAACGAGCTGGATCACGGTGTACCCGGAAGTCATCCTGCTGGCCATGGCCTGCGTGGTGGCCCTGGTGGACCTGGGCGTCAAGTCCCGGCAGCGCACCCTGACCTACGTGATCACGCTGGCCACCCTGGCAACCGTGGCCCTGATGCAGGCGCTGTATGCCAGTGGCGGCACCACGCTCTACGGCTTTGGCCGCATGGTGGTCAGCGACCAGATGGGCAACTGGCTCAAGTGCTTTGCCACACTGGCGGTGATGGTGTCGCTGGTCTATGGCCGCCCCTACGCGGCCGACCGCGACATGCTGCGCGGGGGCGAGCTGTTTTCGCTCAGCATGTTCGCGCTGCTGGGCATCTTCACCATGATCTCGGGCAACAACTTCCTGGTGATCTACATGGGGCTGGAGCTGCTGACACTCTCGAGCTACGCCCTGGTGGCGCTGCGGCGTGACAACGCCACCGCCACCGAGGCAGCGATGAAGTACTTTGTACTCGGCGCCATGGCCTCGGGCTTCCTGTTGTACGGCCTGTCGATGATGTACGGCGCCACCGGCACGCTCGATGTCAACCAGGTGGCGCGCGCCATCGAGACGCGCCAGGTGGACTACCAGGTTCTGGTGTTCGGCCTGGTGTTCGTGGTCGCAGGCCTGGCCTTCAAACTGGGCGTGGTGCCCTTCCACATGTGGATTCCCGATGTCTACCAGGGCGCTCCCACCGCCGTCACGCTGCTAATCGGCGGCGCGCCCAAGCTGGCCGCCTTTGCCATCTGCATCCGTCTGCTGGTGGAGGGCTTGCTGCCGCTGGCACTGGACTGGCAGAACATGCTGATGCTGCTGGCCATAGGCTCGCTGCTGATTGGCAACTTTGCGGCCATCGCCCAGACGAACCTGAAACGCATGCTGGCGTTTTCCACCATTTCGCAGATGGGTTTTGTGCTGCTGGGTCTGATGTCCGGTGTGGTCAATGGCAACCTGCACTCGGCGGTTGCGGCCTATGGCGGTGCCATGTTCTATGTCGTCACCTATGTGCTGACCACGCTGGCCACCTTCGGCGTGATCCTGCTGCTGGCGCGTGAGGGCTTCGAGAGCGAGGAAATATCCGACTTTGCCGGTCTGAACCAGCGCAGCCCGCTGTATGCCGCAGTCATGGCAGTGTGCCTGTTTTCGCTGGCCGGCATTCCACCCATGGTGGGCTTCTACGCCAAGCTGTCGGTGTTGCAGTCGCTGCTGGCCTCGGGCCAGACCATGCATGTAGTGCTGGCGGTCTACGCCGTGATGATGTCCCTGGTGGGTGCCTTCTACTACCTGCGTGTGGTCAAGGTCATGTACTTTGACGAGCCGATCACGGCCAGCACGGTGTCGGCTTCTGCCGACGTGCGCGCGGTGCTGTCGATCAATGGCGCTCTGGTGCTGCTGCTGGGCCTGATGCCCAGCGGCCTGATGACGCTGTGCGCCCAGGCTATCACCCAGATGCTGGGCACCTGAGCCCGGCCGTCCTGATGCCTCAGGTCGGGCGCGGTACCGGGTTGGCGCATGGCCCATCTGGCCGATGGGTGCCAACCCATGCATGACGAGCCGCACCTGGCGGAGCACCGGCTGTCCGGCCAGGAACTGCTGCGCGGCCACTTTCTGCACATCTTTCGCGATACGGTGCGCCTGCCCGATGGCGGCCAGGCCACGCGTGAGTTCGTGCGCCATCCGGGCGCCGTGGTGGTGGTGCCCCTGCTGGAGGACGGAGCCGGGCAGACGCGGGTGGTGCTGGAGCGACAGTTCCGCTATGCGGTGGGCCAGACCGTCATCGAGTTCCCTGCCGGCAAGCGCGACGCCGGTGAGTCCGCCCTGGTCTGCGGTCAGCGCGAACTGCGCGAGGAAACCGGTTACAGCGCGCTGGAATGGGCCTATGCCGGTGCCCTGCATCCGACCGTGGCCTATTCCACCGAAGTGATCGAGATCTGGTTTGCCCGCAGCCTGAGCCTGGGGCGACGCAAGCTCGACCAGGGCGAATTTCTGGACGTGTTCAGTGCCACGCCGGCCGAGTTGCTGCAGTGGTGTCGCGACGGTTTGATCACCGACGCCAAGACCCTGGCCGGCGCCCTGTGGCTACCCAACGTGCTGTCCGGCGCGTGGCCGCTGCAGTGGCAAAGCCCGCAAGCCGACGCAGTGCAGGGCGGCGGCAGATAATGCATCCATGAAAGTTCTGGATCTTCAGTGCGCGGCCCAGCACACCTTTGAAGGCTGGTTCGGCTCCGAAGACGACTTCACCGACCAGCGCCAGCGTGGTCTGGTGGAATGCCCGTTCTGTGGTGACGCGGACGTGAGCAAGAAGCTCAGCGCCCCCCGGCTCAACCTGGGTGCGGCGCGCGAGCCCGAGCCCTCATCCCGCGAACTGGTGGCCGGTGATGCCGGCATGGAGCAGGCAGCGATGCAGGCCTGGATGGTGGTGGCGCGGCAGATCGTGGCCCGCACCGAAGACGTGGGCGAGCGCTTTGCCGAGGAAGCCCGCAAGATCCACTATGGCGAAGTACCCGAGCGCGGCATCCGCGGCCGGGCTTCGGCGGCCGAGACCGAATCCCTGCTGGACGAGGGCATTTCGGTCATGCCCCTGGCGCTGCCGGCAGCGCTCAAGGGTCAGGTCCAGTAACCCATTCAGTTGGGGACAGAGCTGGCTCGCTGCGAGCAACTGCTGCCTGTGCCGGATAGTGACCTATTCAGTTGAGGACAGAGCATTGGGGCGCTGCGCGCGTCCAATGGTCTGTCCCACAATCACGGATACAAACCGCGCATTTCGCGCGCATGCAGTATCCGCTTGCAAGCCACGATGAAAGTGGCGGTGCGCAGGCTGACCTGGTTGTCTTGGGCCACCTGCCAGATCGCGCCGAAGGCATCCTTCATGATGCGCACCAGCCGGGCATTGATTTCGTCTTCGCTCCAGAAGAAGCTGGAAAAGTCCTGCACCCACTCGAAGTAGCTCACCGTCACGCCGCCGGCGTTGGCAATCACGTCCGGCAGCACCAGCACGTTGCGCTCGCTCAGGATGTCATCGGCTGCGGGTGTTGTGGGGCCATTGGCGCCCTCGATGATCATCTTCGCCTTGATGCGGCCGGCATTGGCCTCCGTGATCTGCTGCTCCAGCGCCGCCGGCACCAGGATCTCGCAATCCACATCCCAGAAGGCGTCATTGTCCAGCACCTCGGCGTCCGGAAAGCCGGCCACGCTGCCGTGCTGCTTGACGTGCGCCAGCAGTGCCGGCACATCGAGCCCGGCTTCACGGTAGATCGTGCCGCCGTGGTCCTGCACCGCCACCACGCGTGCGCCAGCCTCGGCAAACAGCCGTCCGGCCACGCCACCCACGTTGCCGAAGCCTTGCACCGCAACCCGCGCCTTGCTCACATCCATGTCGATGTGCTTGGCGGCTTCGACCCCCACCGTGAAGACGCCGCGGCCAGTGGCGTCATTGCGCCCGAGCGAGCCGCCCAGGTCCACCGGCTTGCCGGTGACCACGCCGGTGGCTGTGGAGCCTTCGTTCATGGAGTAGGTGTCCATCATCCAGGCCATGATCTGGCCATTGGTATTCACGTCCGGCGCCGGAATGTCCTGGGTCGGGCCGATGATGATGCCGCTCTCGCTGGTGTAGCGTCGCGTCATGCGCTCCAGTTCACCCATCGAC
>JANMKM010000308.1:0-7105 GCA_031372035.1 Rhodoferax sp.
CGGCACCAACATCGTCCAGGACGGCAAGCTGCTGCCGGCCGCACTGGCGGCCAAACGGCGCGGCGTGATCTTCGACATCGGCCACGGCGGCGGCAGCTTTGACTACACCATTGCCGAGGTCGCCATTGCCCAGGGCTGCCCGCCGGACACCATCTCGTCGGACGTGCATGTGTTCTCCGCCAACACACCGGGCATGCCCTACCTGCCGTGGGTGATGAGCAAGCTGATCGGTCTGGGTTTTTCGCTGTCCGAAGTGGTGGGTATGGCCACGGCGGCGCCGGCCCGGGTGATCAGCCGCATACCCAGGCACGGCACGCTGCAGATCGGCGCACCGGCGGACCTGTCGATCCTGGAACTGGTGGAGGGCGCCGTGTCCTTTGTTGACACCCGCAACAACACCCGCGCCGGCAAGCTGCACTTGCGCCCCAGCGGCACAGTGGTGGCCGGCGTGGCCTTTGGCCGACCCTACCAGTCGCCGTTCTCGGTGCGCTGACGCAAGCCCGCAAGCGCCAGCCTGCCAGGCTACAGCGCCTGGTAGCGTCCGTTGCGGTGGTTGGTGGCCAAGGTCTGGTTCAGCACCACGGCGCCCAGCACCGACAGCGCCACATGCTGCCAGTCCACCACTGCGAACGACACGGCGACGATGGCGCAGTCCAGCGCCATCTGGATGCGGCCGGCGCGCCAGCCAAAGCGCTCCTGCAGGTACAGCACCAGCACGTTGAAGCCGCCCAGGCTGGCGCGGTGCCGGAACAGGATCAGCATGCCCACACCCATCAGCAGGCCGCCCAGCACCGCGGCAAACGGCGCCGACAGCTCGGCAAAGCCGACCAGGCGCGGCAGCAGATTTACAAACACCGACAGCAGGGCTACCGATGCCAGGGTCTTGAGCGTGAAGGCCCGACCCATGCGGCGCCACGCCAGGCCATAGAACGGCAGGTTGACGCAAAAGAAGACCAGCCCGAAGTTCCAGCCGGTGGCGTAGTGGACCAGGAAGGCTATGCCGGCGGTGCCGCCGGTCAACAGCCCGGCATGGTCGAACAGCGCCACGCCCAGGGCGACAAACAGGGTGCCGGTGAGCAGGGCCTGGGTGTCCTCCCACGGGCGATGGCGCAGTGACGCGTGCGACGCCGAGAGCGCTACTGGCAGCGCGCCGGGGCGTGCCGGGTGGGTCCGTGGCTTGAACATGCTGGTCCTGGCTGGATGGTTGCAGTGCAGCATACGCAGCCCGCCGGCGGCAACCTTGACCAGGATCATGCAACCCTATGGAAGCACTGAACAAGTCCACGCCGCGCGCGGCGCGGACTTGTTCAGTGCTTCCCTAAAGTGCGCCGCCCGCAGAGACGGACCCGGCAAATCTGAAAATTTTGCAAGCTAGGGCAAACCTTGTGCAGCATTTACGCCCCAGGCACCGGAATCGCTGCTTTTTGTTGGTAAATTGACTCGATTGCACCTTTTTGGGAGGTATTTCGTGGTCTTGTCAAAATTCCGACAAGCCAGCACGGCGTTGCTGGCTCTGTCTCTGCTGTCCATCGCTCCGGCCTGTCTGGCCGCCTGGCAGCCCACCAAGACCGTGGAATTTGTGGTACCCGCTGGCACCGGTGGTGGTGCGGACCAGATGGCACGGCTGATCCAGGGTATCGTCACCAAGTACAAGCTGACGTCGGCTTCACTGGTGGTGGTGAACAAGGGCGGCGGCGCTGGGGCGGAGGGCTTCCTGGACATCAAGAACAGCAGGGGTGACCCCCACAAGATCGTGATCACGCTGTCCAACATGTTCACCACGCCACTGGCCACGGGCGTGCCCTTCAGCTGGAAGGACATGACGCCGGTGGCAATGCTGGCCCTGGACGAGTTTGTGCTCTGGGTCAATGCCGAAACCAGCTACAAGACGCCGCAGGAGTACTTTTCCGCGGTCAAAGCGGCCGGCGGCAAGTTGAAGATGGGTGGTACCGGCTCCAAGCAGGAAGACCAGATCATCACGGCGCTGATCGAGAAGGCCACCGGAGCGAAGTTCATCTACGTGCCCTACAAAGGTGGCGGCGAGGTGGCGGTACAACTGGTGGGCAAACATGTGGACTCCACCGTCAACAACCCGATCGAAGCCGTGGCGCAGTGGCGCGGCGCCAAGCTGCGGCCGTTGTGCGTGTTCGACACCAAGCGCATGCCCTACGCCGAGAAGATTGCCGACAGGTCCTGGGGCGACATTCCCACCTGCAAGGAAGGTGGCCTGGATGTGGACTACCTGATGCTGCGCGGCATTTTCATGGCGCCGGGTGTCACGGCCGAGCAGACCGCCTTCTATGTGGAGCTGATGCAGAAAGTGCGGGCCACGCCGGAGTGGAAGAAGTTCATGGAAGAGGGCGCATTCAACCAGACCTTCATGAGCGGCGCCGAGTACGTGCGCTGGGTCTCGAATGAGGAAATCCGGCACCGGCTGCTGATGCAGGAAGCCGGCTTCATTGCCAAGTAAGCGCTGCCACTGAAAGCCGTTCATGGATCACGACACCGGTGAGGAGGTGCCCAGCGCGGCCTCCAACCGCACGCTGGAAATCGTCACCTGCATCTTCTTCCTGGCGCTGGGCGCGGTGGTGATGTGGGACAGCGTGCGCATTGGTGCCGGCTGGGGCAGCGATGGCCCGCAAAGCGGCTACTTCCCGTTCTACATCGGCCTGTGCATGAGCATCGCCACCGTGGTCAACCTGCTGTACGCGCTGTTCGTGACGGAGCCCGGCTCCTTCGTCTCGAAGGCCAAACTGCGGCTGGTGCTGGCGATCTTCCTGCCCTGCCTGGTGTATGTGGGTGCGATGCAGTGGCTGGGCATTTACGTGGCCTCGGCCATCTTCATTGCCGTGTTCATGCGCTGGCAGGGCAAGTTCAGCGTACTGAAGTCGGCGTTGACCGGCGTTGGGGTTTCGCTGACACTGTTTGCCATGTTCGAGCTGTGGTTCAAGGTGCCACTGCTCAAGGGGCCGCTGGAAGCGGTGTTCGGCTTCTGAGGGCGGTTCGCCATGGATGAAATTCAGGCCCTGATGCAGGGTTTCTCGGTGGCACTCACGCCGGTCAATCTGGGGTTGATGTTCGTCGGCATCCTGCTGGGCGTGCTGATCGGCGTACTGCCCGGGCTGGGTGGTGCCAATGGCGTGGCGATCCTGCTGCCGCTGACCTTCAGCATGAACCCGACCTCGGCCATCATCATGCTGTCGTGCATCTACTGGGGCGCGCTGTTCGGCGGCGCCATCACCTCGATCCTGTTCAATATCCCGGGCGAGCCCTGGTCGGTGGCCACCACCTTTGACGGCTACCCGATGGCGCAGCGCGGCGAGGCCGGCGCCGCGCTGACGGCAGCCTTCACCTCCTCGTTCTTCGGCGCATTGGTGGCGGTGATCATGATCACTTTCACGGCGCCGCTGGTGGCGCGCTTTGCATTGCAGTTCGGCCCGCCGGAGTTCTTTGCGGTGCAGTTGCTGACCTTCTGCAGTTTTATCGGCATGAACAAGGGCGCGCCGTTCAAGACCATGGCCGCGATGTTCCTGGGCTTCACGCTGGCCGCCATCGGCATGGACAACGTCACTGGCCAGTTGCGCCTGACCTTCGGCTTCGAGCCGCTGATGAAGGGCTTTGACTTTCTGATCGCCGTGATTGGCCTGTTCGGTATTGGCGAGATCCTGCTGACGATGGAGGAGGGCCTGGCGTTCCAGGGCAAGTCGGCCCGGATTGACACCAAGGTGGTGATCGAGACCTGGAAACGGCTGCCACGCTACTGGCTGACCTACATCCGCAGCGCCGCGGTAGGCTGCTGGATGGGCATCACGCCTGGCGGCGCGACGCCGGCATCTTTCATGGGCTATGGCCTGGCGAAGCGCTTTTCGCCCAACGGCCACAATTTCGGCAAGGGCGAGATCGAGGGCGTGCTTGCGCCCGAGACTGCGGCCCATGCGGCCGGCACTTCCGCGTTGCTGCCGATGCTGACGCTGGGCATCCCGGGCTCGCCCACGGCCGCGGTGCTGCTGGGTGGCCTGCTGGTCTGGGGCCTGCAGCCCGGGCCGCTGCTGTTCGTGGAGCAGAAGGACTTTGTCTGGGGCCTGATCGCCAGCATGTACCTGGGCAATATTGCCGGCCTGATCGTGGTGCTGCTGACAGTACCGTGGTTCGCGGCGATCCTGCGGATTCCGTTTTCCATCATCGCGCCGGTGATCCTGGTGATCTGCGCCGTGGGTGCCTACACGGTGCACAGCTCCATGTTCGATGTCTGGCTGATGCTGGGCTTTGGCGTGATGGGCTACGTGTTCAAGAAGCTCAACTACCCGCTGGCGCCGCTGGTGCTGGCGCTGGTGTTGGGTGACATGGCGGAAAACGCGTTCCGCCAGTCGCTGCTGGGCTCCAGCGGCAGCCTGCTGGTGTTCGTCTCGAACCCGTTGGTGGGCACGATCACCGGCCTGGCGCTGTTGATGCTGGTCTGGCCCCTGCTTTCGGCGCTGTACGCACGGCTGCGGGCTTCCTGATCGCGTTACCCTGGCATGGCACTCTGGCTTGGCTTCATCCATGTGGGTCGGCGCGGCTTCGGCCAGCTGGCAGGCGACATGGTGGAGGTGTTCGAAGGCAACATGTTTGCCGCCCCACGTGCTACCGGCGAGCGCTTGCCCGTGGGCGACCTGCAGCCGGACCTGCCCTGCCAGCCACGCAGTTTCTTTGGCATGTGGAACAACTGCTACGCCCAGGCCGTCAAGCAGGGCTTGGCGGTTCCAACCGAACCGCTGTGGTTCATCAAGGCCGCCAGCTGCCATGCTGTCCATGGCCAGGATGTGCATACCCCGGCCGGCTACGACGGACGCGTGGTCTACGAGGGCGAGTTGGGGTTGGTGATCGGCCGCCAGGCCAAGGGTCTGAGCGTGGAACAGGCGGCGGATGCGATCTTCGGCGTCACCTGCGTCAACGACATCACAGCGCTGGACCTGCTGAACCGTGATCCGTCGTTTTCCCAGTGGAGCCGGGCCAAGAGTTTCGACGGTTTTGGCGCGTTCGGGCCGGTGATTGCCACTGGGCTGGACTTGCAAGCCCTGAGCGTGCGCACGCTGGTCAATGGCCGCGAACGGCAGAACTACGCTTGCAGCGACATGATCTTTTCGCCGGCGCAGATTGTGAGCGCGCTGTCGCAGGAGTTGACGCTGCAGCCCGGAGACCTGATTGCCTGCGGCACCTCGCTGGGCGTGCTGCCGATGAAGGCGGGCACGGTGGTAGAGGTGGTGATCGACGGTGTCGGCACGCTGCGCAACACCTTTGCCGGCCAGGGTACCGCTGCCGCGGCTTGATATGCTGTGCGGCTGACCCCATCCAGGACACAAGCGAGATGAAGATTTGTATCGTAGGCGCGGGCGCCATTGGCGGCATGCTGGGCGTCAAACTGGCGCTCACCGGCCATGAGGTGACGCTGATCCTGCGCGGCGCCAACCTGGCGGCGGTGCAACAGAACGGTCTGCGCCTGATCCAGGAGGATGGCAGCGAGCTGCTGGCCCAACCGATCAAGGCCACCGCGGTGATAGCCGAGGCCGGTGTCCAGGACCTGGTGATCCTGGCGCTAAAGGCCCACCAGGTGGCTGCCGTGGCTGCGGACATCCCCGCGCTGCTGAACGCCCAGACCCGGGTCGTCACCATGCAGAACGGCATCCCCTGGTGGTATTTTCACAAGCTGCCGGGCGCAGCTGGACAGGCCTATGCCGGTACCGCGATCCAGGCCGTGGACCCGGACGGCAGCATCGCGAAACATATCCCGATCGACAGCGTGATTGGCAGCGTGGTCTATCCGGCCAGCGAGGTGATCCGCCCGGGCGTGATCCAGGTGATCGAAGGCAACCGCTTCAGCCTGGGCGAGATCGACGGCAGCGACACGGCCAGCATCCGGGCGATCAGCGATGCCTTCAAGGCCGCGGGTTTCAAGGCGCCGGTATCGAGCGACATCCGCTCCGAGATCTGGCTCAAGGTCTGGGGCAACCTGAGTTTCAACCCGATCAGCGCCCTGACCCATGCCACGCTGGAGGACATCTGCGTCTACCCGGCCACACGCGAACTGGCTGCCAACATGATGCGCGAGGCCCAGGCCATCGGCGAGAAGCTGGGTGTGCAGTTCAAGGTCAGCCTGGAAAAGCGTATCAATGGCGCCCAAGCTGTGGGCCAGCACAAGACCTCGATGCTGCAGGACGTGGAGATGGGCCGGCCGCTGGAGCTGGCGGCGCTGGTGGGTTCGGTGCTGGAACTGGGCCGCATCACCGCCACGCCCACGCCCACCATCGATGCCGTCCATGCCCTGGCCAGCCTGCTGGCACGGAACCTGGAACAACACAAGGGCGGCTTGCTGTTCCAAGGGCGCCGCACATCCATTTCAACTTCCCGGGATCACCCATGAGCACCTTCACCACCTTGCCCGATATGGTTGCGCTGCACGCGCGCCAGACACCCCAGGCCACCTTCATGACGGCGCCGTCTGCGGTGCCGCTGTCGTACGCTGGCATGCATGCGCTGATCCAGCGCACCGTGGCCGACCTGAATGCCATGGGCATTGGCCGCGGCGACCGGGTCGGCATCGTGCTGCCCAACTGCCCGGAGATGGCCACGGCCTTCGTTGCGGTGGCCAGCGCCTGCACCGCGGCACCGCTGAACATGGCCTACCGGGCCGAGGAGTTCGAGTTCTACCTCAGCGACCTGAAAGCCCGGGCGCTGATCGTGGCGGTCGGCAGCGAGACGCCGGCGCGCGCTGTTGCGGCCAGGCTCGGCGTGGCCGTGCTGGAGTTGCATGCCCAGGCCGTGCAGGGCGCTGGCACATTCACGCTGGGCAGCAGTGCGGTCACCGCTGCGCCGACGCAGCAAGGCGGCATGGCTCAGCCCGTCGATGTGGCGCTGATCCTGCACACCTCGGGCACCACCTCGCGGCCCAAGATCGTGCCCTTGACGCATACCAACGTCTGTGCCTCGGCACGCAACATCAGCACCACGCTGCAGCTCGGCCCGCAAGACCGGGAACTGCACCTGATGCCGCTGTTCCACATCCATGGCCTGATTGCCGGTGTGCTGGCACCCATGGCCGTGGGCAGCCAGATTTTCTGTACGCCGG
>JANMKM010000348.1:0-3747 GCA_031372035.1 Rhodoferax sp.
CGCCACGCTGCTGGCCATCAACTCTGCGGACGACGAACGTAACCCGCCCGAGCTGGGCGTGCTGCAAAGCGAGATCAAGCGGGTGAAGAACGGCAGGTTTCTGCTGATCCCCGGCAGCTCCGAGACCTTCGGCCACGGCACCACCGGCCAGGCCCGGTTCTGGAAGAAGGAGCTGGCAGAGCTGCTGGCTACGGCGCCGAGGTTGTAGCTGCTACAGATTCAGCAGCCCTCCGTGCCTTCTGCATGTGGGTTGCGGGCCTTCTTGCACCCCGTGGTCGCAGCGTTTTCTGGACCAACCGCGGCCAGTCAAGATGGCTTCAGGCCACCGCCAGTTCCACTTTTCGCCCGGCACGGGCCGCCAGCGTGATCAACATGTCGAGGCTGAACTTTTCCCACTTGCCGCGCAGCAAGTCGCTCACGCGCGATTGGGCGATGCCGAAGCGCTCGGCAGCCTGCACCTGCGTCCAACCCTCCTCCTCCACCAAGACACGCAGCCGGACCATCAGGTCTGCACGCAGACCCAACACCGCAGCCTCACCCGGACCGAAACCCATGTCCGTGAACACGTTGCCGCTGGACGCGGTGATCTGTGCGGCGGCTTTAGCGGGAACTGACTTCTTGCGCATGATTCATTCTCCAATCATCTTGTAGCGATGTGCTGCCAACTCAATGTCCGACTTGGGCGTCTTCGCCGTCGTCTTGTGAAAGCAATGCAACACGTAAACAGCGTCAGCTTGCTTGGCGACATAGATCACGCGCCATTGGCCCTGCACCTTGATACGCACTTCGTACGCCCCAGCGCCAACAGTGGGCATAGGCTTGAAGTCGCGCGGCATTGCGCCAACCTGCACCTGCCACAAATCAAACCCAGCAGCCCTTTTTGCTTCGTTTGGAAAGTTCGCCAAATCGGTGAGGCTGCTGCCCACGAACTTGAGTGCCTTCATGCCGTGACTATATATGTACTTTGATAGACATTCAAGACATGCAAAAGCGTTCAGAGGCATTGCCGGCACCGGCGCCGAGTTTGCCGACTAGCGTCGGGCTCTGAAGTCTGCGGAGCCGAACAAAGATATTGACCGCTGACGGTATCCACGCCGTACCGATGGCGCCACTTTCGCTACATATTCAGTAGCTGCCCGTGCTCTATTTGTAAGGCTTCCGAGGCATTTTGCACGCTGCTTGCGCATTGATCCGCGCTTTGTACACGCGCACCAGCATGAGCCCGCACAGCGCCGCCAGCAGCAAAGCCCAGGTGCCAGGCTCGGGCACGTCGCTGCCGGCCGGCAGGAAGCTCAGCACCACGTTACCGGAACGCTCGCTGATGCGAAAGTCCAGGCCAGTAACGCCGCGCAGGTGCCAACTGGCCAGGTCCAGGCCGCTGAGCCCGTCGGTGAGGAACAGCACGAAGCTCATGCCGGCCTGCGGCGCGTAGTCAAAGTCCAGATAGATGTCAGTGCTGTCAAACAGATGCAGGCCGCCGCCCTGCACCAGCAGCGTGTCGAAGACGGAAGCACCGCCCTGGTGGCTGAAGTCCAGCAACAGGTCGCCGGCCAGGTCCAGCCCGCCGGCAAACGCCAGCTGGCCGGTGTTGCCGGCACCGCCGGGCAGCACCCAGGCGCCGTCTGCCACCACGACCGGCGCGCCGCTTGCCAGCATGCCGCTGCCCTCCAGGCTGCCGCCTTCGAAGCGAATGTCGCCAGCGGCCAGCAGGCCGTCCACCTGCGTGCTGCCGGCTGTTTGCAGGTAGCTGCCGCCGCCGGTCACGGCTGCGCCGCTGTGGATGGCCACCTGGCCGGCGTTGGTGAGCACGCCGTCGTTGACAACGCTGCCGCCACCCAGCACCTCCAGCAGGCCACCAGCCAGGTTGTTGAAGGCACCGGTCACCGTGTTCAGAAGCACGCCGGGCACGCTGAACACACCGGCGTTGTTGACGGTATTGGAACTGGTGTTGCTGAAGGTCCCCTCGTTGACAACCAGCCCGCCGGCGTGGTTGTTGAAGGTACCGGCGTTGCCAAATGCGCCACCCAGGGCATTGAGTATGGTGCCGCTGTTGTTGATCACGCCGCCGGACCAGTTGTCCACCATGCCATGGTTCTGCAAGCTGGCACCACCCAGCACGCTGAGCAAGCCGCCATTGCCCAGATAGGCACCGGCGTTGTTGAAGGCGGCGCCGCCAATGGCCATGCTGCCGCCAAACATGTTGTCGATGTCGCCACTGTTCTTCAGTGTGGCGCCCGGCGCAATGGATGTCTGACCGGAATTCTGAAAGTAGGAGCCACCCAGCATTTCCAGCAGGCCGGACATCTGCATGTTGCCGCTGGACTTGTTGTCAATGAAGCCGCCATTCGTCAGCGCCTGCCCGGCCATGCCACCCAGCACGCCGGAATTGAGGATGCTGCCGGTGGAGCGGTTCAGCACCGACACCGGCAATAGCATGCTGCCGCCCAGGGCATTGAGCATGCTGCCTGCGTTCTCCAGGGTGGAGATGCCGCCCAGCCCGGCCGTCAACGCGGCTCCGGTGACGCCGGAGTTGCCATAGTGGTCGCCGGGGTTGGGGCCGAGCACCAGCGGCTTGTTGGTCGTCTGCAGCTGTACCACGTCGCCCGCGGTCTGGCCGCTCCACAACAGTGTGAAGCGCCCGCCCCAGAAGCCGCAGAATTGGGGCGAGTTGTAGGTGGCGCTGCTGCTTACGCCACCGCTGCTGGCCGCCACCGTACCGCCATTGCCGCAGAAGCCCCCCATGTACAGGTCCATCGTCCCCGATGCAGAAGGCAGTGCCAGGTTAAAGCCCACACCGGTGGTGCCACCGTAGTCGCCGAACCAGATCGCCCGGCTTTGTGCACCGGGCGCAGCGCCATATTTCAGTAGCGCCGCCGAGGCGTTGTCCTGCACGCTGATCTCACCAAAACCGGTACCGTTGCCATAGGTTTCGGTGAACCCGGAGAAGGCACTGCCCACCTTGACAGCGCTATTGGGCAGGCCGTTGGCACCAGCTACGGCAGCACCCGAGCCACCGCTGCCAACGAAATGCACATAGTCCGAATGTGTGGTGAGGTCCACGCTCTGGCCACCGGCATCGTTGGCGAACAGGATTACGCCGGCGCTGGCCACCGCGGGCACGTACAGGGCCCCCAGCAACAACGTCGCCCGCAGGCAGGTCAGCAGGTGAGCGCCGCAGGCGGACGGTGTGGGCTTGTGCAGCATGGCAGATATAGGCTAGTTGCAATTGGTGTGGCCCAACGCAATATCTGCGCCAAAGCAGGGTGCGGCGCGGGACCCGGCCGCGGTGTTCACTGGAAGCGGCGCTCTGGGCGCAAGTTGCAGCCACGGCTGCCCCACGGTATGCCACAGCCGGACTGTAAGCTTTGTTGACACGGTACAAACCCTTGGCGCGTCTGCCGCGCCGAACGGTCGGGGGCCAACACAGCTCGCCCGTTGCCTGGACGGTGCGGCGACAATCTGCGCATGCCCGAAAAGCGTCCGCATTCCCATGTCCCCTACGGCAGCCCGCGCGCTCCGCTGACAACGCCGGAGGCACCATGCTGACCGAGCGCGTGCCCGCCCGCGAGCCGCATCACATGCGGGTGGACCGGGAGTTGGTGGAACGGGTCATGGCCATGAACCTGCCGGCGCGCACGCACCTGCCGTATCTGGTGCTGCTGATCGCCATCAGCGCTTCAGTGGGTGCCTCGTTGTATGCCATCACGCTCGGCGGCAGCTTGCTGTTCCAGCTCGGCAATGCGTTGT
>JANMKM010000356.1:0-8615 GCA_031372035.1 Rhodoferax sp.
GCTCAAGACCTGGTGCTTTCCGGTGACCGGCTGCGTCGGCTACCGTGGCTACTTCGACGAAGCCGCCGCCCGCGAACTGGCGGAGCAGCTGCGTGCCCAGGGCCTGGAAGCCAGTGTCTATGGCGTGCCGGCCTATTCCACCCTGGGCTGGATGAACTGGGCCGGCGGCGACCCGCTGCTCAATACCTTCATCCATTACCCGGAAGGCGAACTGGCGCGCATCATCTTTCACGAACTGGCACACCAGGTGCTGTACGTACAGGACGACACCATGTTCAACGAGTCCTTCGCCACCGCGGTGGAGCGCCTGGGCGGCGCGCGCTGGCTGGCAACCCAGGCCTCCGAGGCGGCGCGCGAGGAGTACGCCCGCTTTGACAACCGGCGCCGGGCCTTTCGCGCCCTGTGCCTCGCCACACGGGCCCGGCTGGCCGCCATTTACGAGGGAGAATCGCCCGAAGAGCTCGAAAATACAACACGGACCGCTATGAAATTGGAAGCAATGCGGCAGTTCCGCGCCGACTATGCGGCGCTCAAGCAGAGCTGGGGGGGCTACAGCGGCTACGACGCCTGGGTCGCCGGTGCCAACAACGCGGCCTTCGCCGCACAGGCGGCCTATGATGAACTGGTGCCCGGTTTCGAGGCGCTGTTCGCCCGTGTGGCGGACGGGCCGGACAGTCCCTGGCCGCGCTTCTATGATGCGGTCAGGCGCCTGGCCGACCTGCCGGCGGCGCAGCGGCGCCAGACCCTGCTGCAGGGCACACCAACTACGGAGGCACACGGTGGCTGATCTTCATATCGTTCGCAAACACAGCCTGGGCCTGGCCGAGGCCCGCAAAATCGCCTTTGACTGGGCCGAGCAGGTGGAGCAGGCCTTTGGCATGGAGTGCGTTTACGAAGAGGGGCGCAGCAGCGACCTGGTGCGCTTCAGCCGCAGTGGCGTCCAGGGCGAACTGACGGTGACCAAGGACCAGTTCGAGTTGCATGCCAAGCTTGGTTTCCTGCTCGGCGCCTTCAAGGAGCGCATCGAGCGCGAGATCACCACCATGCTCGACACCCGTTTGGCGCAAGATGCCACGCCGGCCAAGCCGGCCGGCAAGAAGGCGCCCGCGCGCAAGAAGTGAAGGCCAGCGTGCGGCCACGGGGCGTGCAGGCCCTCCAGCCTGGCAACCCGGGCCGGTGGATCAGCTCAGCGAGTCAATCAGATCGACATACTGCTGCATGGCATCGTCCTTCGACGTGCCCTTGAGGCCGTTCCAGGCATCCCATTTGGCGCGGCCCACCATGTCGGAGAAGCCCGGCTTCTTGTCGGCGTTATCACCGGTACTGCCCTGCTTGTACAGCGCATAGAGCTTGAGCAGCGTGGCGGTGTCGGGCCGCTCGGTCAGGCTCTGGGAGTTAGCCACGGCGGCTTCAAACTTGGCTTTCAGGTCAGACATCTTGGGTCTCCGGACAGGGGATGCAAAATCGCTGGGGTGCAAGGTGCACTGCGGGTATCTGCGCAGTATCTTACGGCCCGTTTTGACTACAGAATAGCGTAGTTGCCCGAATGGCCCGGCGTCGCCGGCCCCGTTTTTGTGTACCGGAGTTTTCATGGTCACCCGAATCATTGCCCAGGAAGTTGCCCGCCAGGCCGGACGCAAGGTCGCCGAGGCCATGGCGCCAGTCGCGCGCGAAGCCGGCAAGTCAGCAGCCCGCGCCGCCCGCGCGGTCGGCCAGAACGTGCAGGACGCCGTCAGCGGCACCCTGGGCCTGAGCGGCGAGCGCATGAGCAAGGTCGACACCGCCTGGCTGCGCATGGACTCCGAAGCCAATCTGATGATGATCGTCGGCGTCTGGGTACTCAAGCCCGGCATCGATTACAAGGCCCTGTGCCAGCGGGTTGAGGAACGGCTGCTGAAGTACCGCCGCTTCACCCAGCGCGTGGTGCAGGACGCGGCCGGCGCCACCTGGGTCACCGACCGCAAGCTCGACATCACCAAACAGGTCGTGATCGAGAAGCTATCCAAGTCAAGCAAGGCTCAGGAGCAGGCGGCGCTGCAAAGCCGGGTGGCGGAGCTGGCGGTGCAACCGCTGGACCGCGCTCGGCCGCTGTGGCAGTTCCACCTGGTCGAGAACTACCAAGGGGGCTCGGCCCTGATCGTGCGCATCCACCACTGCATTGCGGATGGCATCGCCCTGATCTCGGTGACGCAATCCCTGGTGGACGGCGGTGCAGCGCCACCCGAGCGCAGCAGTCGGGCCCGGCGCGACGGCCTAGAAGGTGCCGAGGACTGGGTTGCGGACAGCCTGTTGCGCCCATTCACCAAGATGGCGGTGCGGGCACTGGGTGCCGCCGGCGAAGGCGCGGCCCGCTCCATGCACCTGCTGGCCGACCCGCAAAAAGGTATGGAGCAGGGCATGGGCAGCACGCTGGACCTGGCCAAACTGGCTTACCAGGTGGCCAGCGACACGGCGGCGCTGGTACTGATGGCCGACGATTCGCCTACCCGGCTCAAGGGTACGCCGGGCACGACCAAGCGCGTGGCCTGGTGCCAGCCGATTCCGTTGGCCGAGGTCAAGGCCGTGGGTCGGGCACTGAACTGCTCCATCAACGACGTGTTGCTCAGCTGCGTGGCCGGCGCCATCGCCGAGTATTTGCGCGGCCATGGCGACGAGGTCGCAGGCAAAGAGATCCGCGCCCTGGTGCCGGTCAACCTGCGCCCGATAGAGCAGGCCTACAAGCTGGGCAACCAGTTCGGGCTGGCGCCGGTGGTATTGCCGATCGGCATTGAGAATCCGGTGGAGCGCATCTATGAGGTGCGCCGACGCATGGCCGAGCTCAAGGGCAGCATGCAGCCGCTGCTGGCCTTCGGCCTGCTGGCCGTGGCCGGGCTGTTGATCAAGCCGGCGCAGGACGCGATGCTGCACCTGTTCTCGAAGAAGACCACGGCGGTGATGACCAATGTGCCGGGGCCGCGGGAGAAGCTGAAATTCTGCGGTTCTACCATCGAGCAGTCGCTGTTCTGGGTGCCGCAAAGCGGCACCGTGGGCATGGGTGTCTCGATCCTGAGCTACGGCGGCGGCGTTCAATTTGGCGTGATGACCGACTCCACCCTGTGTCCGGACCCGCAGGCCATCATCGACCAGTTCGAGCCCGAATTCGCCAAGCTGGCGATGGTCACGCTGATGCTGCCCTGGGGCGAATGATCAGAGCCAAGAACGGCTGCGAGGCGCATTCAGCAAGCGCGAAGCGCTCCTGACAATGTAGCATTTCTGGGGCGCGGTCCGGCCCGTCGCTCACCAGACCAGCTGCGGCTCCGCATACTCGGGCGGCACCGGCACCCAGTAGCGCTGCACCACCTCGCCGCGTTCCGGCAACAGCTCCTGCGAATCAAAAACACCGCCATTGCGCAGGATGGTCCTGGCAGAAGCCCGGTTCTGTTCGGCGCAGGTCAGCAAGGCGCGCTCGATGCCGTGGGCGCGGGCTTCATGCAAGGTCAGGCGCAGCAGCTCCGGCGCCACGCCATGGCCCCGGGCGCTGGGACGCACGCCGTAGCCGATATGTCCACCTTCACGCAGCAGGCCCGGCGTCAGGCCGTGGCGCAGGTTCGAAACGCCCAGCACTTGCTCGCCGCCCCGCACCAGCCAGAAGGTGGAATGCGCGATGAAGTGCTCCGGTATGCCAATGCCAAGCGCACAGTCGGCCAATTGCTGCAGCATGGCGGGGAAGTCGGCGTGTGCAAACGCCAGCGGAAACGGAATCATCTTCTCGCCGCGGGCTTCGAACTCGGCCACCAGGGTCCGGTAGGAATCGGCCCAGCGGGCATCAGGCAGCTCCAGCGTCAGGCGTTGCGCCGGATCGGGTGCCCGGCGGTAAAAGACATCCCACTCGGCCTCGCCCGCCGCCTGCAGGCCATGACGCTGGTAGAAGGCGTTGGAGCGACTGGCCTTGAGCGCCGCCAGTTGCAGGGGCAAACCGCGGCTGTCGGCAGCACGCAGCACCCGTTGCAGCACCGCGCCACCGATACCGCGGCCCTGGTGCTGCGGATGTATGTAAAGGTGCTCCAGCTTGAGCTCTCCGGCCAACTGTTTGAGCACGCAGAAACCGACCCGCTGCCCATCCTGCGCGATGTGCCAGGTGCATTCGGGCTTGAAGCCATTGCGCAGGCGCGAGCGGGCGCGTTCCGGATCGAAATGGTGGAGCTGCTCCAGGCTCTCGCGCATCGCCGCGATGCGCAGTGCCAGCAGCTCCTCGAAGTCCTGCTCCCGTGCCGGCTGCAGCGCGAAGGCTGCGGCAACGAGACCGGCCGGCCGCATGCCCGCGTCAGTCTGCCAGCTCGGCCTGGGCCATGCCCACGTCGAGCCGCTCCGCCGCGTCCATCGGCTTGGAGGCCGCCGCCTGCTCGTACAGGCGGGTGGCCTCGTCCATGCGCACATCGCCCTCCAGCATTACCAGGGCATTCGCGTATTCGATCATGCCGATGGCCGAGCCCGGGTTGAGCTTCATCGCCTGCTCGAACAGTTTCAGCCCGGTCTCCTTCTTGGCGCCATAGGTCATGCCGCCAATCAGCGAGCCCACCTTGTCGATCACCTCGGCGTGAAAGGTACCCAGCGCAACGTGGGCATCGGCGTGCTTCGGCGCCAGCGCGATGGTGCGCTCCAGCGCCCCCTTGACCTTGCTGCCCAGTCCGAGGGCCAGGGCCTTGGCCACACTGATGCCCTGGCTGTAGCGGCCCAGGGCGTAAGCCTGCCAGTACCAGGCATTGGGATTCTCCGGTTCCGTCAGTTGCTGCACCTGGGCCCGCTGGGCCGCCTCCATGTACAGATCCAGCCGGGTTTTCTCCTTCTTCTCCAGGTAAGTCGCATAAATGCAGGTGGCCTTGTTGGCCACGGTCTGACCCGCGGCACCGACCTTGAGCCCTGCCTTGACCGCCTTCTGGAAGTCACCGTTGTGAAACAGGGCCCAGGCCTCCAGCAGCTTGGGCTCGGTCGGACAGGCCTCGGCATCACCCATGTGCAGACGGCTCCAGTGCTTGCGCACGCTGGCGGCGTCAAAAGCGTAGTCAGCGCCATGCGCGAAGGCGGTCCACGGGCTCATGGCGTTCTCCTCATGGTGTTTGCGGGTGGTAGGCACCCACCAGCGTCAGCAGGTGCATGCGCTGCCCGGTCTCCAGGTAGGGCACCAGCAGGTTGAGCACATGGTGGGCGCCACGCAGCAGGGCCAGCTGCGCACTCTCCGGCTCCAGCGCCTTGCGCGGATCACGCACGTACTCGAAACTGAGCCAGTAGGTCAAAACCACCACCATACTGGTGGCCGTAGCCTCAACTTCGCGAGCATCGATGCTGACGGCGCCCGAACGGCTCATGCTGTCCAGCAGGACCCGCACGGCCCGGGTCTTGTTCTTCAGCACCGCCTGGAAGTGCGTCTCCAGGCGACGGTTCTTGCTCAGCAGGTCATTGAGATCGCGGTACAGGAAACGGTACTGCCAGATCAGCTCGAACAGCGTGTGCATGAAGAACCAGGCGTCTTCCACATCACGCACGCCGTCGCTGGCATTGAGCAGTTCGTTGAGCGAGCGCTCGTAGCGGTCGAACAGCGAATTGATCAACTCGTCCTTGGCCGGATAGTGGTAATACAGATTGCCCGGGCTGATACCCATCTCGGCCGAAATCAGCGTGGTCGAGACATTGGGCTCGCCAAAACGGTTGAACAGCTCCAGCGTCACCTCCAGGATGCGCTCAGCCGTACGTCGCGGGGCCTTCTTTACCATCGCGTGTGCCCCTGGTACGACTCCATGTCAGCCCAACGCGCGCGGGGACGGCACCAGCGCATGGCCCAGGTCTTCCATCACCTCCTGCAGGGTGGCGATGGAGCGGCCGATGCGGGTTGGCGCCTTGACCACGGCACTCAGATGCCGCCGAGGATCGTCCAGCACCGCATGGTTCAGCCCGATGCCGTGCCGTGCCAGCTTGGGCGCCAGCCCGGACTTGCGCGAGCGCAGCATCTTGCGCGTCTGCTGGTAGGCGTGCTCGGCCAGATGCCGGCGCTGGGCGTAACTGAATGTGTTGGCGAGGTACAACTCCGGGTCGCGGTGATCGGGCTCGATCAGGATGATGTCGGTCTCCGGATACAGGCGTTCATACTGCTTCATGCCCAGCTCCATGCGCGAATGGATCATGGAACGGAAGGTCTGGCTCAGCACGGCGGGCAAGCCACCATCAACAATGCGTGGTATGCGCCGCTTCTCGAGCGGCAAGCCGCGTTGCATCACCGTCTCCAGCCGGTGCGGCGTGGCGTCGAAAGGCACCAGCGGATTGAGGCAGAACATCAGGTCCACACCCTCTTCCAGCGCCACCGAGGCATGCATGGTCTTCTTCAGGGCACCGTCAACAAAATACTGGTCGTCAATCTCCACCGGTGGAAACAACCCCGGCAGGGCCGAACTGGCCTGCACCGCCCGCGAGATCGGCACGTGGTCCCAACCGGGACGACCGAAGGGCGCCGCCTCGCCACTGTCCAGGTTGGTGGCCACCAGGGTCAGCCGGGTCTTGAGCTGGCGAAAGTCGTTGGTGCGGCCGGCCTGCCCAAACAGGCGCGCCAGTTGCACGTCCACCTGCTCATTGGAGAACACACCAGTCGGCAGCGCCTTGCCCAGGCGCTCCAGGGCATGGGTGACAGATCGCTTGCCCAGGGTCACGCGCCACAGGGCCGAAGCCAGCAGCCCCGGCAACATGATGCTGCGGCGAATAAATTCGCTGTAGGCCGGCACCATCAGCCACGACGGGTCGAAAGTTTCCGAAGGCGCGCTGTCGTTCTCAATGAAGGAGGCGCAGAGTTCGCGCGGCGTCATGCCATTGGCCAGTGCCGCGGCGATGAAGCCACCTGCCGAGACACCTACGTAATGCTGGAGCCGTGACAACTCCAGGCCG
Source organism: Rhodoferax sp. (assembly GCA_031372035.1). Taxonomy (GTDB): domain Bacteria; phylum Pseudomonadota; class Gammaproteobacteria; order Burkholderiales; family Burkholderiaceae_C; genus CAISIP01. The sequence goes on from JANMKM010000356.1 coordinate 6,910, forward strand.
TCCAGGGATTCATCCAGGGCACACAGAGCACCGATCTCGTAGATCGCGCCCAGAGGGCCACCGCCGGCAAGTGCCAGGGCGATCCTCGGGGCGCGCATGGATTTGCGGTTCATGGGTTTGAAGTGTAGATGTGGACGTCGGGCAAATATGCTGCAACGCAGCACATCAACCCGTGGTCAGGAACAACAAAAAAGGAGCGCCAAGGCGCTCCTTTTTGTGCGGTCCGTAGAACCAGTCTGCGGATCCGCGCGGCGCGGCAATGCTTCAGGCACCGCTGGTCTTCTTCGCAGGCGCTGCGCGCTTGCGCGACGGTGCCTTCTTGGCGGCCGCCTTGGGTGCTGCTGCAGGCTTGGCCACGGCCTTTGACGCGGCGGGCGCCTTGGCGGAGAGCTTCTGCACGCTCTTGTTGAGCTCGTCGATACGCGCGATCAGGGCATTGACGTCCTTGGCCGAAGGCACACCGAGCTTGTTCAGGGCTTTGGCTACACGCTCCTCAAAGATGTTTTCCAGCTTGTCCCACTGGCCGGAGGCGCGGGTCGAGATGTCCGCCGCCATGTTGCTCATGCGGCTGGTGGCCTCAGACAGCTTTTCTTCGGCAACGGCCTGGGTCTTGCGTTGGATCGCGGTGCCTTCCTTGACCAATGCTTCAAAGGCCTTGGTGCCCTCGGCCTGGGCCTTGGCGAAGGCGCCGAGACCCGCTTGCCAGATCTGCTGCGCGGAGTCCTTGACGGAACCGCTCAGGTGCGGGGCGGCCTTTGCTGACGTTTCGGGTTTCTGCATCTTTTTGACCATGGTGTTCTCCGGATAGTTGGACTGGAAGGGATGTGGCACCAACGCCGCGCAACGAGCTGCCTGTGCTGGGGCGCTACTGTACGGGCCTATCACGGACGGGTGTAGGTATAGCGTTCTAATTCCACCCCCGAACAACCCGGATTGCGACGCCGCTGCCGCATTGCAGCATGCGAGGGTTTCCGCTAGACGGCGGCCATGGGCCTTTGGGCAAAATGTCCAGCAACCATTCGGAGGTCTTCATGCAGTATTTCGTAACCGGCGCCACCGGCTTCATCGGCAAGCGCCTGGTCAAAAAGTTGCTCGAGCGCAAGGGCGCTGTCGTCCACTTCCTGATTCGCAAAGAAAGCTCCGACAAGGTTGCAGGGCTGCGCGAGTTCTGGGGCGCCAGCGCCGCCCGCGTGGTCCCGGTTTACGGCGACTTGACTGCCAAGAAGCTGGGAGTGGCCACCGACGTGCTCAAGGGCATGAAGGGCCAGATCGACCATTTTTATCACCTGGCGGCGGTCTACGACCTGGGCGCGGACGAGGAAAGCCAGATCGCGGTGAACATCGAAGGCACGCGCAACACGGTGGAATTTGCCAAGGCCATAGACGCCAGCCATTTCCACCATGTCAGCTCCATTGCGGCTGCAGGCCTGTACGAGGGCGTGTTCCGCGAAGACATGTTCGAGGAGGCCGAAAACTACGACCACCCGTATTTCATGACCAAGCACGAGAGCGAAAAGATCGTGCGCAAGGAATGCAAGGTACCTTGGTCGGTTTACCGCCCGGCGATGGTGGTGGGCGACAGTGCCACGGGTGAGATGGACAAGATTGACGGCCCGTACTATTTCTTCAAGCTGATCCAGCGCATGCGCCAGTTGTTGCCGCCCTGGATGCCGTCGGTCGGACTGGAGGGCGGCCGCATCAATATT
>JANMKM010000364.1:0-1678 GCA_031372035.1 Rhodoferax sp.
CACCACGGGGTCGTCTCCCCAGGCGTCCAGCATGCCCACCGATTGCGAACCCTGGCCGGGAAAAACAAATGCAAACGGTTTCATCTTGTCGACCTCTGGTTTGTCATGCACATCGCTGCCGGGCGCAATTTAGCCTACAGATTGAGCAATACCGCGCCCCAGGTGAACCCGCCACCCACGCCTTCGAGCATGAGCAGCTGTCCTGGCAGGATCTTGCCGCCGCGCACGCCGGCATCGAGCGCCAGGGGAATCGATGCCGCGGACGTATTGCCGTGCTGGTCCACCGTCACCATCACGTGGTCCATGCCCATCTTGAGCCGTTTGGCGGTACTTTGCATGATGCGGATATTGGCCTGGTGCGGAATCAGCCAGTCCACCTCGGATGTCGACTTCTCCGCCTTGGCAAGCACCGCGCGGGCGGACTCTTCAAGCACCCCCACGGCCAGCTTGAACACGGCTTGCCCGTCCATTTTCAGCAAGGGATCGCCAATGACCTGGCCGCCCGACAGATTGCCCGGCACGCACAAAATGCCCACGTGTTTGCCGTCGGCATGCAGGTCGCTGGCCAGGATGCCGGGTGTATCGGATGCCTCCAGAACGACGGCGCCGGCGCCATCGCCGAACAACACGCAGGTGGTGCGGTCGGTGAAATCCAGAATACGCGAGAACACCTCGGAGCCGATCACCAGGGCCTTGCTGGCGGCGCCGGTCTGGATCATGGCGTCGGCGATGCTCAGCGCATAAACAAACCCGCTGCACACCGCCTGCACGTCGAAAGCCGCGCCGCCGCTGGCGCCCAGCTTGTGCTGCAAAATACAGGCGGTGGACGGAAAAACCATGTCCGGCGTGGACGTGGCGACAATGATCAGGTCGATGTCTTTCGCCTCGACCCCGGCGGCCTCCAAGGCGCTGGTGGCGGCATGCAGACCCAGGTCGCTGCTGCAGACATCGGGGGCCGCGAAATGCCGGGCCCGTATGCCGGTGCGCTCGACGATCCACTCGTCACTGGTCTCCACGCCCTTGCCGGCAAGCTCCAGGACCAGGTCCGCATTGCTGATGCGCCGTGGCGGCAGGTAGCTTCCGGTGCCGGTGATTCGGGAATATCGTCTCATTGCTGTTGTGGGTACGGCCGTGCATCTACGTGGCGTGTGTATTGGCCCCCAGAAGCGGCGCGGCGTGGGCAATGCGCGCTTGAACGCGGTCCAGCAGGTTGTTACGGGCTGCATCATACGCGCGCTCCAGCGCGTACTCAAAAGCCAATTGGTCGGCCGAGCCGTGACTCTTGAAAACCAGGCCGCGCAGGCCCAGTAACGCAGCGCCGTTGTAGCGCCGGTGGTCCACCCGCTTTTTGAAAGCCGACAAAACCGGATATGCGATCAAGGCCGCGAACCGGGTAAAAACGGTGCGCGAAAACTCGGCCCGCAAAAAGTCGCCGATCATGCCGGCCACGCCCTCGGTCGCCTTTAGCGCCACGTTGCCGACAAACCCATCACACACCACGATGTCGGCTGTTCCCTTGAATATGTCGTTGCCTTCGACATTGCCCAGAAAGTTCAGATCGCCAGAGGCCGCCGCCAGCCTGAACAATTCACCGGCCCGCTTGATGATCTCGTTGCCTTTGATGACTTCCTCGCCGATGTTGAGCAAGCCGACCGAAGGATTCGGGTCATTCTTGAGC
>JANMKM010000386.1:0-10772 GCA_031372035.1 Rhodoferax sp.
CGCGTCACGCCCTGCTGGTGCAAGTAGTAGACGGCATGGGAGTCCTTTTCACCAAAGATAGCGACCAGCACATTTGCCCCAGTAACCTCCTTCTTTCCGCTGCCAGTGGACTGCACGTGCATGATGGCGCGTTGGATCACCCGCTGAAATCCAAGTGTCGGCTGGGTGTCTACATCGTCTGTTCCCGCCACCTGTGGTGTGTTGTCCTTGATGAAATTTGCCAGAGATTTGCGCAGATCGTCGATATTTGCGGAGCATGCACGAAGAACCTCAGCCGCACTGGGGTTGTCAAGCAGCGCCAACAACAGATGCTCCACTGTAATGAATTCGTGCCGTTGTTGACGGGCCTCCACGAACGCCATGTGCAAGCTCACTTCCAGTTCCTGGGCAATCATTTGAGTTCCTTATCCACTGCATTGAGGTTTAACTGTAATCCGTTTCCGGACCAATATCTGTGCCGTTACTTTTGAAGTTAACCGGGCATCAAGATTCAATAGGTTCACTGACACATTTCAATGGATGTCCCGCCTTGCCTGCAGCATCCAACACCTGATCCACCTTGGTCGCTGCAACGTCCTTGGAATAAACGCCGCACACACCTTTCCCATCGAGATGGATCTTCAACATGATCTGCGTGGCCGTTTCCAAGTCCTTGTTGAAATACTCCTGGATCACGACCACCACAAACTCCATCGGCGTGTAGTCGTCATTGAGCATGACCACTTGGTACATGCCCGGTGGTTTCACCTTCTGTGTTCGTCGCTCAAGCACGACCGCACCACCATCATCGCGCTCGGGCACCTGCTTGACCGGTACCGGTGGGACCACTGGGTGATTGCTTGGCATCAAAAGATTTTATCGGTCAGCACAAAGGTCTGTATTGCCATCAGGAATTGGTGGCGAACTGACAACATTCAAGGCAAGCAAAGCCTTCCTCCCCGCCAAGATTGCCGCTGCACTCCGCTTGCTTCCATGCCTGAAGTGCGCGCCGAGGCCCAGTTCCACGTGCAAGATTGGGGCGCATTGATCACCGCATGGCCGTTCGCCGATGTCGCTCGCGCGTGGCAGGCGGGTCGTCGAAATGGCGGTCAATAAACTTGCATAACCCTGTCAACCAGCAGCAAACAACCCCCGTTACGGATAGGTCTCCCAGCTTGGGTTGGGAACAAGTTTTGCAATAACGCCACTTCAAGGAAATCCGCATGAACAAGGTTCTCGCCGCATTGATCGCAAGTCTGTTTACCGTTGGCGCTTTTGCCCAAGCCACCGCTCCTGCTGCCAAGCCCGCTCCGACAGCAACGGTTGCTGCTGCACCGGCAGTTGCTCCCGCAGCCAAGGCCGACATGAAGGCCGATGGCAAGAAGGAAAAGGCTGCCGCTGCCAAGAAGGCACGCGACGACAAAAAGGCTGCTGCCAAGTCAAAGACTGCTGCCAAGAAGGCAAAAGCTGAAGCCAAGAAGTAAGCTCACAAGCTTCAGCAAGAGGGCCCGCCAATCAGCGGGCCTTTTTGTTGTACTCTGGCACCTGACGATCCAACTTCCCATTCGCCATGAAGCTCAATATGACAGTGTGCCTAGCGCTGAGCCTGCTGGCCCATGCCAATTGCCAAGGCCAGGATGCGCCGCAAATGAATCTCCCGCGCACGACACTCAACGCCGGGATGTATCAGATCACGGCTCAGGTCGCGATGGCACCGGAGCAGCGGTCCATGGGTCTCATGTTTCGCGCGGAAATGCCGCAGCACGAAGGCATGCTCTTCGTCTTTGAGAGTCCCGCCACCCAATGCTTCTGGATGAAGAACACGATCTTGCCGTTGACCGCAGCATTTGTGGCAGACGACGGCATCATCGTGAACCTGGCCGACATGAAACCCCAAACAACGGACTCACATTGTTCGGCGCGGCCAGTTCGCTATGTTCTCGAGATGAACCGCGGGTGGTTCGCCAAGAAAGGCATCAAAGCCGGCTCCAAGCTCGGAGGCCCGCCCTTCGAGCAGTTACGCTGATTTCGCACACACTGTCCAGCCGGACCTCCCGAGCCCGGTTTGGGGAATCCTGCTCAACTGCCGTTCATGAGAAATTCGCCGCAGCGAAGCCCCAGTTCACCAATTTTTCCAGAAATGTTTCAACGTACTTGGGACGTAAATTGCGATAGTCGATGTAGTAGGCATGTTCCCAAACGTCCACGGTCAACAGTGCTTTGTCGGCGGTCGTAAGTGGTGTTCCGGCTGGGCCCATATTGACGATGTCAACAGAGCCATCTGGCTTCTTGACGAGCCACGTCCATCCCGAACCAAAATTTCCGACTGCCGATTTGACAAAAGCCTCCTTGAACGCGGCATAGCTTCCCCACTTGGCGGTGATCGCTGACGCCAGGGCACCGCTCGGCTCGCCGCCTCCTGAAGGGCTCATGCAGTTCCAAAAGAAAGTGTGGTTCCATATCTGGGCAGCATTGTTGTAGATACCTCCGCTGGCCTTACGGACGATCTCCTCCAGTGACAAACCTTCAAATTCCGTGCCCTTTTGCAGGCTATTGAGATTGACCACGTAAGCGTTGTGATGCTTACCATGGTGAAACTCCAGGGTCTCCTTCGAATAGTGGGGGGCCAGTGCATCTATCGCGTACGGCAAAGCCGGCAAAATGTGTTCCATGGTGCGAGTTCCTTATGGTTGCAATTGAGTTCGAACTTCGATTGTAGAAACTTTGCGTATCAGGATGCCGAAACCGACCTGGTCACCTTCAGGTCAAGGGCTCCGTCAACCAGTACTGCCCGCAGAGCCTGACCAGCACTAACAGCGCCAGCGCGCGTCACCGGCTTGCCATCGGACTCGCAAAGCCAGGCGTAACCGCGAGCCAACACCCGCTTCGGATCCAAGGAAGAGTGCCTGAGCGCCAGTCGTGCCAGAACTTCCCGGGTCTGGTCCGCTGCCGGCCGCACTCCTGTCGACAAGCGCGCACCAGCGGCGTCCAGCCCGTATCTCTTGCCCTGCAATTCCAAGTGGATCACATGCTGCAACCGTTGGCCAAGACCGGTAACGCGCATGCGTTGCCGGATCCCCATGGTCGAACGACGGCCCAGTCGGGCTTCCAACCCATCCAGTCGCTGGGTTTGGCCATCCATTTGACGCGTCACGGACTTGCACAACTGTGTCCGCACAGCAGTCAGAAAACTCACCAATTCTTCGCGCGGTGGCGTGACGAGTTCCGCAGCAGCTGTCGGCGTGGGGGCACGCAAATCGGCACAAAAATCCGCGATCGAGAAGTCAACTTCATGTCCGATGCCTGTAACCACTGGAACCGGACTGGCAACAATGGCCCGTGCCACCCGCTCGTCGTTGAACGCCCAAAGGTCTTCGATTGATCCGCCGCCACGAACCAGCAGAACCACGTCAACAATCACGCGGCCACTTGCCACAGGTTGTCCATGCATGTTCGCCGCCAGTTCCGGTAGTAGCGAAGCACCTGTTGCGGGCCCGGAATCAGTCATTGCATACAGGCTTGTCAGCGCGGCTTCGATCTCACCCGGCGCGCCGTTTCCCTGCACGGAGGCCGTCGCCAACACGACCGGAATATGGGGGACCCGACGCCTCAAGGCGGCAACTACGTCGTGCAGTGCGGCGGCTCCCAACGACGTCACCAATCCGATACCCCTAGGATACGGTGGCAGCAACCGCTTTCGTCCATTTTGAAACAGGCCCTCGACCTCCAGCCGAGCCTTGAGCCTCAAGAACTGCTCAAACAGGGCGCCCTGACCAACCGGCCGCGCTGACTCCACGACCAGCTGAAGTTCACCCCGCTGCTCATAGACAGCCAGGCGGCCACGGGCTTCTACCTTGTCCCCGTCGGCAACCCGGAAGTCGATCAACCCCGCCGCCCGGCGAAACATCACACATCGCAGTTGTCCGGCCTGATCCTTGAGCGAGAAATAGCAATGCCCACTTGACGCACGCAAGAAGCCCGAAACTTCGCCCATCACTACCACGGGATTGAGTCTTGCTTCCAAGACATTAGCAACGGCGCGGCATAGCGCACCAACTTGCCAGATTTGTGGCGTCATTTCTAGGGTCATGGTGTCAAACCCCAATCACCACGGGCTCTTCCGCCCTACTGGTGATCGCATTGATCCACAAGCCGAGTCTTGGCCAGGATTTGAACCACGTGCCAACTACGGGGCAATTGGTACGTAGCAAGTTATTGATTTGCATGGATATTTCACCGCCTGTTTTGTCATCAAACTGTCGAAAGATCCATTTGGCGCTGGCATTGGACGGCTGCCGTATATGTTGTTCACAAAGTTATCCACATCCTCTGTGGAATTCACAGGCGCTTCAAGATGAGGAATGATCGCGGCCCTTCGACAGCCAGCACGCTAGCCCTGTGGGACATAATCAAGCGGCATTTCAATCGCCGGGGGTTTATTTGTTTTCCATCATACAAGCCGCAGGTTGGCCCATCTGGCCCTTACTAGCCTGCTCCATTTTGGCTCTGGCTTTGGTTATAGAAAGGTTCTTGAGCCTGAAAACTACGAAGATTGCACCTCCCAAGCTGCTCGATGAGGTTCTCAGCGTTTCCAGACAAGGTGTGCCCGCGTCGGATGTGGTTCACCAACTGGAACAGAATTCGGCGTTGGGTGAAGTGCTTGCGAGCGGATTCCGGGCCCTTATCAGCAATCCACGCTGCACTGAGGCTGATCTGCGTGCCACGATGGAGGGTTCGGGACGGGTTGTTGCACACAAACTGGAACGATACCTGAGCGCCCTGGCGACCATTGCTTCGGCGGCCCCTCTGATGGGCCTCTTCGGGACTGTCGTCGGCATGATCGAGATTTTCGGATCGCAGGCGCCTACGGGCGGTGCCACAGGTGGCAATCCAGCGCAATTGGCACATGGAATATCGGTGGCACTGTACAACACGGCTTTCGGCTTGGTCATTGCTATTCCGTCCCTGATCTTTTGGCGATACTTTCGAGCACGGGTTGACGCGTATTTGCTCACTCTGGAACTCGCAACAGAACGGCTTGCGCGTCACCTGACGACGCTGCGCAAGGCCTGAGCGCTACGCCACTACCTAAACTTCGTCGAAAGTCCTCCGTGAATTTCCGTCCAAAGGCCCGTGAGGAACCGGAAATCAACCTGATTCCGTTTATTGATGTGCTGTTGGTCATCCTGATCTTTCTGATGCTCTCGACAACCTACAACAAGTACACAGAGCTTCAACTCAATCTACCAGTCGCCGACACGGAGACGCAGCGCGACTACCCTAAGGAAATCATGGTCACTGTCAGTAGTGAAGGTGCCTATGGTGTCAACAGGCGGCCTGTAACTGGCCGCGGCGTAGACGCGCTGTCAAAAGCGCTGGTCGAGGCGTCAAGAGCTGGGCGCGACAGTGTTGTCGTCGTCAGCGCTGACGCAAGTGCCCGTCACCAAGCGGTCGTCACGGTGATGGAGGCAGCTCGTCGTTCCGGATTGAGCCAGATCACATTCGCCACGCAGTCTTCCGTCGCGGCCGGAGGCAAATAGTTCCGTGTTCAAGTCGGACCGCTGGCGCGCGTCTATCGAGCGGGCGATGCAGCGGGCATGGGGATGGCGGGGGCCGCTCGCGTGGATGCTGTGGCCGGCTTCCCTGGTCTACGGCGTTCTGGTTTCAGGACGCAGGTGGCTCTATCGGAAAGGCGCACTCACGGCCACACGACTTGACGCTGTGGTTGTTATCGTCGGGAATGTCGTGGCCGGTGGTGCCGGCAAGACTCCAGCCACTATCGCCCTGGTACAGCACTGCGAGGAACACGGCTGGCAAGTTGGCGTCGTTTCCCGCGGTCATGGCAGGAGCGACACCGGCTGTAAGGAGGTCTTTGCAGGCAGCGAACCAGAAGCAGTCGGAGACGAGCCTGCACTCATCAAACGCAAGACCGATGTTCCGCTGTTTGTCGGAACCGATCGCGTGCAGGCAGCTCGGGCGTTGTTGGCCGCATATCCGTCGGTCCAGGTCATTGTCTGTGACGACGGCCTGCAACACTATGCCTTGCACCGAGACGTCGAAGTCTGCATGATCGATGACTTCGGTATTGGCAACGGCATGCTGCTGCCAGCCGGGCCACTGCGAGAACCCTGGCCACGAACACCCCACGGCTCGAGCCACGGCGATCCTCAACAGCCCACACTTCTCCTGCACAGTGGCGACAGGCCCGCGCCCGGAATGTTCCGTGGAACCCGCAAATTGGCGACTCACGGAATACGCTCGGACGGTAGTCGCATGGCGCTGCAAGATTTGGTTGACCTGCCACTGATCGCGGTCGCGGCTATAGCGCATCCGACACGCTTCTTTTCCATGCTTCAGAAGTCTGGCATGGTCTTGTCACGCACCTTCGCGCTCCCCGACCACCATGACTTTGCGGACTGGTCACGCCCCGTGGAAGGCTCAGTTACGGTTCTGTGCACGGAAAAAGACGCCGACAAGCTGTGGCGATGGGAGCCCGACGCAATCGCCGTACCGTTGATTTTCACGCCCGAGCCAAACTTCTTTCTCGCGCTAGATGAGAGGATTTCAAGGCGTCTGCAGGCCCGGCTATCATCGAATGATGGACGTACGCCTGCTTGAACTCCTTGTTTGCCCGGTTACCAAAGGTCTGTTAGAGCTTGATCGGCAAAATCAGGAACTGCTGTCGCGCAGTGCCCGCCTCGCGTATCCGGTGCGGGATGGCATCCCGGTTCTGCTTGAGAGCGAGGCCCGACCCCTGAGCGATGCTGAACTGGGGCTCTGACTACGGAAGAGGAAATCGGGCCCACACACTGGACACTAGCTGAGCTTTCGTTTCATGCTGCCGAATCAACGCGCTCCCAAATATACGGTACTGATTCCAGCGCGCTTGGCCTCGAGCCGCCTGCCCAACAAACCATTGGCCGACCTTGGCGGCAAACCCATGATCGTGCGCGTGGCGCAACGAGTGATGTCCAATGTGCAGCAGTCAACGTCGACCCGGCGGGTCGTAGTTGCTGCCGACAGCCTGCGCATCGTTGCCGCCTGCCAGGAACACGGGGTGGAAGCCATCATGACGCGGGACGACCATGCATCGGGCAGCGACCGGCTCGCTGAGGCCTGCACCTTGCTGGACCTTGCCGACGACGAAATTGTGGTCAATGTGCAAGGCGATGAGCCCTTGATGGATCCAGCCTTGGTTGACGCTGTCGCGGCGCTGCTGCTACTCCGGTCAGATGCGTGCATGAGCACAGCAGCCCATCCCATTGGCGACGTTGCCGACTTCCAAAATTCAAACGTGGTCAAGGTCGTTCTCGATGCCCAACAGTTTGCCCTGTACTTCAGCCGAGCTCCAATACCGATGCCCCGTGACATGCCAGATCAAGCGCCCTGGCTGGTCAACACTGCGGCATCGGGCGATGGTCAGGGTGGAGCGCTTCGTCACATCGGTATCTATGCTTACCGATGCGCGTTCTTACGACTGTTTCCAACATTGACTCAAGCGCCGATCGAGCAGTTGGAGGCACTCGAACAACTTCGTGCCCTGTGGCACGGATTCCGCATCGCTGTCCATGTCACCAAACACGCTCCGGGTACGGGAGTGGATACGCTCCAGGATTTAGAGCGAGTGCGGCGTTTGTTTATGCTGTGAGTTCTACTGTTTGTCAGCGGCCCGACAGGTGCTGCGTGCTATTCTCCAAACAAGAACGCATGTGCTGATGTAGAACCACTTGTAGAGTGGATTCCATGCACGTGCAATCATTCCCTGAGGAGACGCATGAGACTCATATTATTGGGCGCCCCAGGCGCAGGCAAAGGCACGCAGGCCACCTATATCTGCCAAAAGTACAACATACCGCAAATTTCAACCGGCGATATGTTGCGAGCAGCCGTGAAGGCTGCCACACCGCTGGGACTTCAGGCCAAGAAGGTCATGGACGCGGGAGCACTGGTCAGTGACGACTTGATCATCGCCCTGGTGAAGGAGAGGCTCGCCCAAAGCGATTGTGCTGGCGGTTTCCTGTTTGACGGCTTTCCGCGAACCCTGCCGCAGGCCGATGCCATGAAAGCTGCGGCAGTCCATTTGGACTACGTGCTGGAGATCGACGTACCATTTGATGCCATTGTGGAACGCATGAGTGGTCGTCGGTCGCACCCGGCTTCCGGCAGGACCTATCACACCAAGTTCAATGCTCCCAAGGTCAGCGATATCGATGATGTCACGGGCGAGCCCCTTATCCAGCGCGACGACGATCGCGAAGAGACCGTGAAAAAGCGGTTGGAGGTATACCAAGCACAGACGAAGCCACTGGTTCAGTATTACTCCACTTGGGCCGCAAATGAACCTGCTGTTGCCCCAAAGTATCGCAAGATCAGCGGTACGGGGAGTGTTGACGAGATCAGAGCCCGGGCCCTGGCGGCCCTTGCAGACTAGGCAACGTCGTCGGTTCCAAGCAGTTTTAGCATCAAGGCAATACGTGCCTTGACGGCGGACATGCCATTCGAGTCCGGGAATTGCTGCCCAATTGTGGCAAGCACCCGTCCGTTAGAACATCGACTTGAGCGCAACACCTCGACACCAGCCAACTCGGCCCTTGCGAGCGCTACCTCCAGGCAACGGTGTATCGTGCCGTTGCCCGTGCCTGCGACGATCAAACCACGCAATGGGGCTCCGCTTGCCATCGCAGGTCCAAGCAAGGCGTCTACGATCGCACCGTCAGCCCCTGCATGGCTCATCACAATCTCCACGCGCGGCCAATCGCTGGCCATTGCTATTATTTCAGTAGCTGTCCGCGCTTTGTCTTCAGGCGCATCAGGCCAATCACGCACCATGCGCACCACCTTGTCTTCCACCAAACCCAGAACGCCGCTGTCGCCGGAGCTGAAAGCATCCAACCGGTAGGAGTGGATCTTTTGGACGTCCGCTGCGCCATGGATTGATCCTGCGCAGACCACCACAACACCGTGGGCGTCGGGATGCGCGGCAACCCTCAATGCATCCAACATGTTCTGAGGCCCGTCGGGGGATATTGCGGTCGCGGGTCGCATGGCACAGGTCAACACGACAGGTTTCCGACCCACCAGGTTAGCAGGCAACGCGAGATGCAAGAACCAGGCTGTCTCTTCCAGCGTGTCTGTCCCGTGCGTAACAATGACGCCATTCGCCTCTGGGTCTGCCAAGTGCCGGATCACCGCACGCAGCAAGCACTGCCAGATCTGAACGTCCATATCCTTGCTATCCACCTGCGCCACCTGCTCAACCACCAGCCCGTGGGGAAAATCCTCCAGTATCGGCAAGGATTCAATCAATTGGGCAGCGCTGATCTGCGCCGCCTGGTAGCCCACATGATCGTCCGGGCGAACTGCTGTGCCAGCAATGGTGCCGCCTGTACCCAGCAATACGATCTTCTTGCGCATATCAATCAACTCCACTTGCAATTAATACAAAACTGGTTAAAAATACAGTTACTGGATATGCAAACAGTCTCGAATGCTTCGGACAGTTTGGCATATGCGGGGACCGCTACCAAGGAGCCATCATGATCGATCTGCCTGAGTTCTCCGTAAAGCTCACTGCACGTCAGCAGCAAATCCTGGAACTGATTCAAAGTGCGATTGCCCGTACCGGGGCTCCACCCACACGGGCCGAAATCGCTAATGAGCTGGGATTCAAATCTGCCAATGCGGCGGAGGAACACTTGCAGGCACTGGCGCGCAAAGGTGTGATCGAACTGGTCAGCGGTACGTCCCGGGGCATTCGCCTGCGTAGCGAGGCACTGCGTTCCATCAACGAGTCCCGCATCAAGCAATATGCCTTGCCATTGCAAAATCTCGCGCAACTGGCATTGCCTCTGATCGGACGGGTCGCAGCTGGATCACCCATTCTGGCGCAAGAGCATGTGGATCAAACTTACTATGTTGAGAACAGTCTGTTCCAACGCAAGCCAGATTACCTGCTGAAGGTGCGTGGCATGTCCATGCGTGATGCAGGCATCATGGATGGAGATTTGCTGGCAGTCCAGTCAACCAAGGATGCCAAGAACGGGCAAATAGTCGTAGCCCGTCTCGGAGATGAGGTCACGGTCAAGCGCTTTCGCCGCAACAAGCATTTGATCGAACTGCATCCTGAGAACCCGGAGTTCCAGACCATTGTGGTCGAGCCCGGAGAACCCTTTGAAATTGAAGGATTGGCAGTTGGGCTGATCCGCAACACCATGTTGATGTAGGAGCCTGCCATGAACTGCTTCAAGAAAGGTCCGCCATGGGCACAGCTTTGATTGTCACGTCGCGGCTGGCAGCGCTTGTTCCAGCGCTGTTCAAACGCACTCTTCCGACTGCAACGAGACCACCCAGATTGGCTGTTCAGACGCCGGTCCCGGTCAAGACGGCGGACAGCCACTCCCGTCCCTCAAGCTTGAGTTGCCAAGACAAGAGGTCCCTCGTAGGCCAGGAACGCGGAGCCTCATGTGCCGGACAACCTCGGAAGACCATTCGCATCTACGCGCCGGGAGGGTTGTCTGCGGTGGGCGGGCGCATGGTGATCTCTGGGACGATGGCGGACGTCTGTGCCGAACTTGATCGCCTCGCAGCGCGAGAGGCCATGGCACTCTGACTCGGCTGCTCTGCTGGTGCGACTCAGAATGACTCAGGCGGCGGGGCCAAGCAAATAGTCACGCTTGCCAAGTTGCACGCCGTTGTGACGCAGGATCGCGTACGCAGTGGTTACGTGAAAAAAAAGGTTGGGAAGCATCCAGTGCTTTAGATAGGCCTCACCGGTCATGGTACGAGTCGCATCC
>JANMKM010000423.1:0-2077 GCA_031372035.1 Rhodoferax sp.
GACGAGCCTTGACCCCGGCACTGGCTTTGCAGTTAGGGCTGCTTGGTTCCCCACCTGACCCGGTTGGCCGCTCCACCATGCGGGAAGGCCCGTCAGGCTCGATTGTACCGGCAGGGTCCTGGGCGTCGACCGGATCGACCCGAACGGCGTCGCGTCAGGGTGTGCCTCCCGAAAGCCACAACTACTGCATCGGCACTGCTCCAGCCGTGGGCCAGGTGCTGTCGCCGATGCGTTGCAGCCGCATCTCGAACATGCGAGCCGGCTCCTGCCCGGGGCGGATGTAGTCGCCTACCTCGAACAGCACGCCGTCCTTGATCACCGCGGTGTAGCGGATCGTCATGTTCGGGCCGGCGGGAATGGTCCAGACGTAGCCGTCGGCCGTCGGCATGAAAGGGAAGTCGCCGGAATTGCCCATGGCGTAGGAGTGCAGCGTGTAGGCCTTGGTCGCCGGGTTGTAGGAGATGGTGCCGAAGGCATTGAAGCTCACCTTGCCATCGGCCTCGTAGCCGCGGCCCTCCAGCACCTTGACCGAGCCGTCCAGGAACGGGCCGATGCGCTCGGTCTGGGTGATGTGGTGCTTCTCGCCATTGGACATCAGGGTCCAGGCCGGGCCGCGCCAGACACCATCCATCGCCGCCAGCAGCGCCATGGCTTCGCGCTGGGCCGCGATCAGTGCGGCCGGGTTTGGCCGGCCCTGCGCCAGGGCGCTGCCCGCTACAACCACACCCAGCGCCAGCAGCACTGATGCAGAGATTCGACGAATCCACATGGTGGCAACTCCTGAAGGATGACTCGCTCACGACATGGTCGCGATGACGCAGTCTAGCGGCTGCGAGGGCCCTGGGCCAACAGCGGCACGCGGGCCGCACCGTAGAATTCTCCCAATGTCCTATCTCGTGCTTGCCCGCAAATACCGCTCGCGCAATTTCTCCGAACTGGTGGGTCAGGAGCATGTGGTGCGGGCCTTGTCGAACGCACTGGATTCCCAGCGCCTGCACCATGCCTACCTCTTCACCGGCACCCGCGGTGTGGGCAAGACCACAATCTCGCGCATCCTCGCCAAATCGCTGAACTGCCAGGGCGCGGACGGGCTGGGTGGCATCACCTCGCAACCCTGTGGCGTCTGCCAGGCCTGCCTGGACATCGATGCCGGCCGCTTTGTCGACTACACCGAGCTCGACGCCGCGTCGAACCGGGGCGTGGACGAAGTGCAGTCGCTGCTGGAACAGTCGGTCTACAAACCGGTACAGGGCCGCTTCAAGGTGTTCATGATCGACGAAGTCCACATGCTCACCAACACGGCCTTCAACGCCATGCTCAAGACGCTGGAGGAGCCGCCGCCATACCTGAAATTCGTGCTCGCCACCACCGACCCGCAAAAGGTGCCGGTGACGGTGCTGTCGCGCTGTCTGCAGTTCAACCTGAGGCCGATGGCACCCGAGACCATCCGCGAGCACCTGACCCATGTGCTGGCGCTGGAGGCAGTCGAGGCCGAGCCGCAGGCCCTGCGCCTGCTGGCGCGTGCGGCGCGTGGCTCGATGCGCGATGCGCTGTCGCTGACCGACCAGGCCATCGCTTTTGGTAATGGCGTGCTGCAGGAGGCGGCGGTACGCCAGATGCTGGGCAGCGTGGACCAGGGCTATGTGTTCCGCCTGATCGAAGCCCTGGCCATTGGCGACGGCCGCTCGGTGGTTGATACCAGTGAGGAACTGCGGCTGCACGGCCTGAGTGCTGCTTCGACGCTGGAGGAAATGGCATCCGTGCTGCAGCGCATGGCGGTGCTGCAGGCGGTGCCCGACGTGGCTGACGACAGCGACCCGGACGCGGCGGAGCTGGCACGCCTGGCACAAGCGCTGCCGGCCGACGAGACCCAGCTGCTCTACACCATGTGCCTGCACGGTCGCCCCGAGCTGGGCCTGGCACCGGATGAATATGCGGCCCTGACCATGGTGCTGCTGCGCCTGCTGGCGTTCAAGCCGCAGGGGCGGGCTGCGGTCTCTGCGAAAAAAAAAACACTGAAAGCGGCTGAAGGCCCGGCGACCGGCGCCTCGGCCCGGACCGTGGAACCATCGCAGCC
>JANMKM010000433.1:0-16628 GCA_031372035.1 Rhodoferax sp.
CGTGAAATAGCCACGGGTCTCGGCCAGCGCCAGGGTTTCCATCACCACGCCCTGGCCAGCAAACGCGGCGTCGCCGTGCACCTGCACCGGCAGCACCTGCCGCCCTTGCGGGTCAGCCCGGCGGTCCATACGGGCCCGTACTGAGCCCTCCACCACGGGGTTGACGATCTCCAGATGCGAGGGATTGAAGGCCAGACTCAAATGCACCGGTCCGCCGGGCGTGGTCACATCCGAGCTGAAACCCTGGTGGTACTTGACATCGCCACTGGGCAGGTCTTCGGGTGCCGTGTGGTCGAACTCGGCAAACAGGTCGGCCGGCATCTTGCCCAGGGAGTTCACAAGCACGTTGAGACGGCCGCGATGTGCCATGCCGATCACAATCTCCTGCACGCCCTTGGTACCCGCCTGCTGGATCAGTTCGTCCATGGAGGCAATGAAGCTCTCGCCGCCTTCCAGCGAAAAGCGCTTCTGGCCCACGTACTTGGTATGCAGGAAACGCTCCAGCCCCTCGGCAGCCGTCAGGCGATCCAGAATATGGCGCTTCTTCTCTGCCGAAAAATTGGGCTTGCTGCGAATACTTTCCAGCCGCTGCTGCCACCAGCGCTTCTTGTTCTGGTCGGTGATGTACATGTACTCGGCGCCAATGGTGCCGCAGTAAGTTTCGTGCAGGGCGTTGATCAGGTCCCGCAACGACATCGAGTCGCGACCGAAGAAGGTGTTGCTGGTGTTGAAGATGGTTTCCTGGTCTGCGTCCTTGAAACCATAGAACGACAACTCCAGTTCCGGGATCTTCTCCCGCTCGGCGCGCTTCAGCGGGTCCAGGTCAGCCCAGCGGGCACCGACATTGCGGTAGGCGGCAATCAACTGCTGCACTGCCGTGCGCTTGCGCCCCATTTCGGAGTCGGCACCGGTGGCCATGACCACCTTGGTACCGCCCTGCTTGGCCCGCTCGGCAAAGGCGTTGATCACCGGCAAATGCGCAACGTCCTTGGCATTGCTGCCGTCGACCGCGGCCACGTACTGCAGCGCATCGAAGTACTCGCGCCAGGTATCGGGCACGCTGCCGGGATTGGTCAGGTAGTTTTCGTACATCTCTTCCACGTACGGGGCATTGCCGCCGAACAGGAAGGTGTTGCCTTGGTAGGCCTTGTAAACCGAAGCCGGATGTGCCCCGGTCGACCCCGGAGACATTGAATCACTCATGTTGCGCTGACCTCCGTTTCCCTGCAGGAAACTCAAAGTTGGATAAAACCTTCCGCGACACGGCTGGACCGTTATGCGGATGCGACAGTGGCTTGGGAAGGGCCCGATGTAGCCCGCCATTGTGCCACTGAACGGTCAGGACCTGCGGCAAGCGGGCCCTCAAGTGGTCGCTGGCGCCAGCAATGCCTTGATCTGCGTCAGCGCCCCTGGATCCTCCAGCGTGGTGAGGTCACCCGGGTCCCGCCCCTCGCACAGGGCCTGGATCGCGCGCCTCAGCAACTTGCCGCTGCGGGTCTTGGGCAGGGCCGTGACAAAGTGCACCCTTGCCGGCCTCGCCAGTGCGCCCAGAGAGGTATCCACCACCTTCATCACTTCACCTTCGAGCCGCAAACGCGCGCTGTCGCTGTCGAGCACACTGGCATCACGTAACACTGCAAAGGCCACGGCCACCTGACCCTTCAAGGCGTCGGCCACCCCGACCACCGCCACCTCGGCGATACCGGCATGGCCGGAGATGCTCTCCTCGATTTCGCGCGTGCCCAGGCGGTGGCCGGCGACGTTGATCACATCATCGGTGCGGCCCAGGATGAAGTAGTAGCCGTCCGCGTCGCGCACACCCCAGTCAAACGTGCTGTACATGTACTGTGGGGCGGTGCCGGGTGCGGCGCCCGATGGCAGAAAGGTGCTCCAGTAGGTCTTGACGAAGCGGGCATCATCCCGCCAGACCGTCTGCATGCAGCCTGGCGGCAGGGGGCCTGCGATCATCACCACGCCCTTCTGATCGGCACCATGCAACTCCTCGCCGCTGGCCTGGTCCTGCAGGCGCACGTCAAAGCCATACATGGCAAGACCCGGGCTGCCGAATTTGGATGCCGCCTGCTCCACACCGTTGGCGATGGTCAGGATCGGCCAGCCGGTCTCGGTCTGCCAGTAGTTGTCGATGATCGGCACGCCCAGTGCATCACTGATCCAGTGCGCCGTGGGCTCGTCCAGTGGTTCCCCGGCCAGATACAGCGCCTTGAGGCTGGAGATATCGTACTTGCGCAGGAACGCCGGATCCTGCTTTTTCAGCACCCGCACAGCTGTCGGCGCTGTGAACATGCGGGTCACGCGGTATTTCTCCACCAGTTGCCACCAGATGCCGGCATCGGGCCGGGTTGGCAGCCCCTCGTACATGATGGTCGCCATGCCGGCAATCAGGGGGCCGTAAACAATGTAGCTGTGGCCCACCACCCAACCAATGTCGCTGGTGGAGAAGTAGGTCTCGCCTGGCCGGCCCTCAAAGATATGGCGCATGCTGGCCGCGAGCGCCACGGCGTAGCCACCAGTGTCGCGCTGCACGCCTTTGGGCTTGCCAGTGGTGCCAGAGGTGTACAAGGTGTAGCTGGGGTGGGTTGAATCCAGCCAGACGCAGGGCACCTGCGCATCCATGTGACGCTGGCGCATGGCCTGCCAGTCGTGGTCGCGTCCGGGCACCCGAGCGATCGGCGCGAGTCCCCGGTCCACCAGCAGCACGGCTTCTGGCTTCCAGCTGGAGAGCCGGATGGCCTCGTCCAGCAATGGCTTGTATTCCACCACCTTGCCCGAACGCGAACCGGCATCGGCACTGACCACCAGACGCGGCTGCGCGTCCTCGATACGCGAGGCCAGCGAACCCGACGCAAATCCGCCAAACACCACAGAGTGGATCGCACCGATACGGACGCAAGCCAGCATGGCAAATGCCGCCTCGGCAATCATCGGCATGTAGATCAACACCCGGTCCCCCTGCACCACGCCAAGCTCCTGCAGGCTCGCCGCCATGCGCTGCACCTCGGCATGCAGTTCGGCAAAACTGTAGGTCCGCTCCTGGTTGGTCTCGGTGCTGACGGCGATCAGTGCCGCCTGCGCGCCATGTTGCGCCAGGTGCCGATCGACGGCGTTGTGGCACAGGTTGGTCTGTCCACCGACGAACCAGCGGGCAAACGGAGGATTGCTGTAGTCACAAATCTGCTGGGCCGGCACATGCCAGTCAATCAGTTCGGCCTGTTCAGCCCAGAAAGCATCGCGATTCTCCAGCGACTGGCGAAAGAATTCCTGGTAGCTGCTCATGTCGTCGTCTCCTGTGGTGGCCAACAGCAGCGACCGCCACTTGGCCGCCGTAACGCTGTGCGCATCGGCCTAGACATTATTGGCAGAGGACTTTCGGGAAACTGACTGGCACCCCCCGACACTCCAGGGCGCTATGCATTGAATAGCTGTCAGCGCTTCATTCATGAAGCCATTCAGCTGCTATTGACCTACATCAAAGGGCGGCGACCAGGCGCCGGCCCGGCACGCGCATTACCCGTTGGCACCGCCGCGACCCGCTACTTGATCAACGCCTGCACGGCCTTGAACTGCGGATGCTCGGCCGTGCGCAACCACTCGAACGCCACCATCTCCGTGGTGACCAGTTCCGCTCCTGCACCGGCCAGGCGGTCAAAGGCGGCATCCCGATTGCGTTCGGTGCGCGAGCCGCAGGCGTCGGTCACAACCCAGACATCGAATTCGTCTTCCAACAGATCCAATGCAGTTTGCAACAGACAGACATGGGCTTCGCAGCCGGCCACCAGGATCGTGTCACGCTGTATGGCAGAGGGCTTTTGCAGATGCTTGGGCAGGCTGCGAGCGTTGCCCTGTGGCGCCACTACCGGCGGACGCAACTGCTCGCTCAAGCCTTCCTCGACGGCGCTGAAATGCATCTTGGCCAGCGTCTGGGTGCACAACTCCCGCACTTCGGGCAGATTCGGCCCCAAGCGCGAGGGGTTTTGCTCCGTGCCCCAGACCGGCACCGCCATGAGCCGCGCCAACCGGCCCAGGCGCACGGCGTTGGCGAAAACGGCAGCGCCATCGTGGATAGCCGGCATCAACCGGGTCTGGTAGTCCACCAGCACCAGCTGGGATTGATCGGCTTGCAGCAGCATGGGCGTTCCTTGTTCTGGCCGCAATTATTCCAGCATGGCGGCAGGCCCAGCCGGCCAAGCGCTGCCAACAGCGACAGGAAACGTGGCAAGCGTTCAGGCCGGTATGAACCGCAGCCCGTACTGCTGGGCAAAGCCGGCGCAGGCTTCGATCATCCGGTAGCGCTGGCGCGCAACGAAGCGCGCGTCGCTGCAGGCAAAGCTGCCGCTGCGCCCGCCAAAACGCACCAGCCGGTCGGCGACCGCAACCACATCCTGCATGGTTGAGGGACGCACAGCACGTAGTGCGCTCGGGCGAGAGCACCCACCATGTCCGGTCCAGCGCGCCAGTCGGTTGGCCAAGGCCTTGGCCAGGGACAGCTGGCGTACCAGCGGCCGGTCTGCCACAAACGGGGCAAAGGGCCGCTGCACCACCGCCAGCCAGTCTTGCCACTTGAAGTAGTTAAAACGGTGCGAAAACACGCAGGGTGCCCAGGGAATACCCATGGCATCGGCAAAGATCGCTCCGTGCAGGGACTCTGTCAGCACCCGGGAGCAATGCCGCAGTTGGGCCACCACCTCGCCCGGGGCCTGGTTCGGATCGATCGCCAGCAAGTTGGCGTGGTCCGCGACTGCGGTCCAGTCAAAACTCTCCCAGGATCCATGGTGCGGTATCAGGCCCAATGCACCCGCCTCGTCACACCCCGGCTGCAGGCCCGACCAGAGCCAGGCGCTGTCACCCAGAGCACGGCGGAGCGGCACGCCCAGACGTTGCGCCGACAACGGGCCGCGGACCCATTGAAAGTCCCAGTTGCCGTCCAGCCGGGGCGGCGCCGCCTCGCCCAGGCCCGAGCCCAATACCACCTTGCGGGCTGCGCCATCGTGTCGTCCACCCAGGATGGTGCCAATACCGTACAGTCGCACCGAGGCGTGGTGCTCGGCCAGATCCGGGAACAGTTCCGGCCACAACAGGAGATTGAGGTCATCACCAAAGTTGCCCCGCGGTGTGACGCAATATTTCAGCTTCATGCCGCCCTGCTCCCCCTGAAGAGCAGACTCTTGTGTGATCCATGCATGCCTTGAGGCTATGCACCCAACATATAGCGCAACCGGCCGGCCTGTAAAGGCTGGGTGAAGCTTTGTGTACATTGGTAAATGCCTGGCAGCATCAAGGCAGCCTGCAAATTGCAACGAAATGCGACTTTGTGCCGGCCTGCGTCATTGACCTTTCATGGTCGACAGCTACAGTCAAGGCATGTCGGTGTCAAGGCGATCATCCTTGGCAAGCAAAGCGCCAGTGTTCCGTGACGTGGTGCTACCGGCGCCACATTCTTCCGCGCTGGCACAACCAGACGGATCGCAAGCCGGCAACCAGGGCCGGGTCCAGCATCAAGGACCGGTTCGCACCACCACCCTCCCCCTGACCTCACCCGCCATCAGATGGCCGGCCTTCGCGATGGCGTCATCCAGGTCTACCTCCTGTGTCATGGACTCCAGCAATTGCAGATCGAGATCGCTTGCCAGACGGCTCCAGGCGATACGCCGACGCGACAAAGGCGCCATCACCGAGTCCACCCCGGCCAAGGTGACACCGCGCAGGATGAAGGGCATCACGGTGGTGGGCAGATCCATGCCCTGGGCCAGACCGCAGGCTGCCACCACGCCACCATAGCGGGTCTGTGCCAGCGCACTGGCCAGCGTGTGCGAACCGACGGCATCCACCACAGCGGCCCAGCGCTCCTTCTGGAACGGCTTGCCCGGAGCCGACAGCAGGTTGCGGTCCATGATGCTGCTGGCGCCCAGGGACTTCAGGTAGGCCTCCTCGCCGGCCTTGCCGGTGGCAGCCACAACCTGGTAGCCGAGCCGCCCAAGCAGGGCAATGGCGACGCTGCCGACACCCCCGGTGGCACCCGTGACCAGCACCTCACCACTGCCGGGCTTGACACCATGGTCTTCCAGCGCCATCACACACAGCATGGCGGTGAAACCGGCGGTGCCGATGGCCATGGCCTGGCGCGTGCTCAATGCGCCTGGCAGCGGCACTAACCATTCACCCCTGAGCCGGGCGCGACCCGCCAGGCAACCCCAGTGGGTTTCGCCCACACCCCAACCGGTGTGAACAAATAGGTCTCCCGCCTGCCAGTCGGGGTGACTGGACTCCAGCACCTGCCCGGCGCCGTCAATGCCCGCCACCATCGGCCAGATGCGCACCACCGGGCTCTTGTTGGTGATGGCCAGGGCATCCTTATAGTTGAGGGTCGAGTAGGCCGGAGCCACCAGCACGTCACCCGCCGGCAGCCGTGATTCTTCTACCTGCTGCACAGAAGCAGAGAAGTTTTCGGCCTTCTCCAACACCAGAGCTTTGAACATGTACAACCTCAAAAAATATATAAATCAATGGTTTACGCGGCAATTGCAGAAAAAACTTTAACTTGACACAGGGTTGCGCCAACCCGTATCCTAGCCCCGATGCGCATTTCCGCTGCTCTGGCAACCACCTTGTTCTGCACTGCGGCGCAGGCCAATCCGCCCCCGCCGGGGGACGAGTTGAGCCGCTTTCTGGCCGACAAGGGGCTGTTGCAGCAGATCGAGGATGTGCGCAACAACGTCAGTGCCAAGGCCTCGGAACTGGTGGTCACAGCCATGGGCTTTCTGGGTGTGCCCTACCGCCGGGGCGGCAACAACTTCGAGTCCGGGTTCGATTGCAGCGGCTTCGTGCGCGCCATGTATGAGCAAACTGCCGGCCTGCTGCTGCCGCGCAAGGCCGAGCAGCAAGCCGCCGTGACCCAGCGGATAGGGCGCGACGAATTGCAACCGGGCGACCTGGTGTTTTTCAACACCATGGCCCGGGCCTTCAGCCATGTCGGCATCTATGTTGGTGATGGCAAGTTCATCCACTCGCCCAAGCCCGGGGCCCAGGTGCGTCTGGAAGACATGGGAAAGTCTTACTGGGACGCCCGGTTCGATGGCGCACGTCGGGTCGCCGTCCAGACCGCCGCCAGCACCGAGCGGCCCCCCGCCGAGCCGCAGCTGCGCTGAAGGCCTGTCGCAACCAGCCGGCCGAGCGGCGTGTTTTAACCGGCCACGACAGGAATGCACAACACCCGCTAAGATTTCCTGTTCCTGGTCAACACAACAAGGAGACAGCGATGGCAAAACTCACGGTCAATGGCGTCGTGCGCGAGTACGACGCCCAGGAAGACACACCGCTGCTTTGGGTGCTGCGCGAGCAACTGGGCCTGACCGGCACCAAGTACAGCTGTGGCATCGCCCAGTGCGGCGCCTGTACCGTACACATCGACGGTGTGCCCACGCGCAGCTGCGTGCGCCCGGCCGCCACAGTGGGACCGAACGAAAAGGTGCTGACGATTGAAGGCCTCTCGGCCGACGGCTCGCACCCGGTGCAAAAGGCCTGGGCCGCGCTCGACGTGCCGCAGTGCGGCTATTGCCAGAGCGGCATGATCATGGCAGCAGCAGCACTGCTGCGCGACAAGCCCAAACCCAGCGACGCCGACATCGACGAGGCCATGACCAATATCTGCCGCTGCGGCACCTACAACCGGGTACGAGCCGCCATCAAGGTTGTGGCCCAAGGCGGCAACACCCGCACTGCCGGGCTGGCCATCGTGCATGTCAACGGGAGCACAACATGAGCCTGCCCATACCTGACGAGCAAGACCCTACCGTGGTTGCAGGGACGGGCCTACGGACCGACACGGTCCTGCCCACCACGCTGTCACGCCGGGGGTTCCTGACGGCCGCCGGTGCCGGTGGCCTGGTCGTTGCCTTCCATATTCCGCTGGCTCCTGAGGCCCTGGCTCAGGAATCGCCGGCCACCGAGGTCAATGCCTGGGTGGTGGTGAAACCCGATGACACGGTGGTGATCCGGATTGCCCGCTCCGAAATGGGTCAAGGCACACTGACCGGGCTGGCCCAGCTTGTAGCCGAGGAGCTGGAATGCGATTGGGCCCGGGTGACCACCGAGTACCCCACGCCGGGCCAGAACCTGGCACGCAAACGGGTCTGGGGCAATTTCGGTACCGGCGGCAGCCAGGGTATCCGCCAGTCGCAGGACTATGTCCGTCGCGGCGGCGCCATGGCCCGCATGCTGCTGCTGCAGGCCGCTGCCGATGGCTGGATGGTACCGGAGGCCGAGTGCCGCACCGCCAGCGGCGCGATCACGCACTTGCCCAGTGGCCGCAGCACCACCTACGGCAAGGTGGCAGCGGCCGCGGCCCGGTTGGAAGCACCAGCCAGCGTCACGCTCAAGGACCCGAAGGACTGGAAGCTCGCCGGCAAACGGTTGGCACGGCTCGACACCGTGCACAAGACCACCGGGGCCCAGATCTATGGCGCCGACCTGCGCTTTCCCGGCATGCTCAACGCGGCGATCCGCGATTGCCCGGTATTCGGTGGCAAGGTGAAGAGCTTCGACGCCGCGGCCGTGGCCGGCCGCAAGGGCGTGAAGAAAGTGCTGCAGGTCAATGACAGTGCAGTCGCCGTGGTGGCCGACACCTTCTGGCAGGCCAAGAGCGCGCTCGATGCCCTGCCGATCACGTGGGATGAGGGCCCGAACGCACAGCTCTCCAGTGCCAGCTTTGCCGCGGTCCTGAAAACCGCTCTGGACGCACCGCAGGCCGTGGTCGGCCATGAGGCTGGTGACGCGCGCGGCGCGCTGGCCGCCGCCACCACCCGGCTGGAGGCGGTGTACTCCTACCCGCACCAGAACCACGCCACCATGGAGCCCATGAACGCCACGGCGCGCTGGACCGAGCAGCGCTGTGAGGTCTGGACTCCGACCCAGAACGGCGAAGCGGCATTGGCGGCCACCTCGGAGGCCTCTGGCCTGCCGCAAAGCCATTGCGAGGTCTACAAGCTGCATCTGGGCGGCGGTTTCGGCCGGCGTGGCGCCACCGACTGGATCCACCAGGTGGTGCGCATAGCCAAGCAGTTCCCCGGCACTCATGTAAAACTGCTGTGGACCCGTGAAGAAGACATGCAGCACGGCAAATACCACCCCGTGACACAGTGCAAGCTCACTGCCGGGCTGGACCCGCAGGGCAACATCACGGCGCTGCACATGCGCATTGCCGGGCAATCGATCCTGGCCGGGGTGAACCCCCAGGCGATCCAGAATGGCAAAGACCCGGTGGTGTTCCAGGGCCTGAACCCACCCGGGCCAGAAGCTTCGATGGGCTACAGCATCCCGAACCTGCTGATCGACCATGCGATGCGCAATCCGCATGTGCCGCCGGGCTTCTGGCGCGGCGTGAACCTGAACCAGAACACCATCTACCTGGAATGCTTTATCGACGAAATCGCCCAAGCCACCAAGCAGGACCCGCTGGCGCTGCGGCGCAAGCTGCTGGCCAACAGCCCGCGACACCTGGCGGTGCTCAATGCCGCCGCCCAGGAATGCGGCTGGGGCAAGGCGGCGCCGGCCGGGGTGTTCCGCGGCCTGGCTCATACCATGGGTTTTGGCAGCTACGTCGCGGCCTGTGCCGAGGTCTCGGTCAGCGCCGACGGTGTGCTCAAGATCCACCGCATTGTTGCCGCCACTGATTCCGGCCATGCCGTGAACCCGCAACAGATCGAGGCTCAGGTCGAAGGCTCGTTCGCCTACGGCTTGTCGGCAGCGCTGTATGGCGAATGCACCGTCAAGGATGGGCGCATCGAACAGGACAACTTCCACACCTACCCGGTGCTGCGCATGGCCGAGATGCCCAAGGTGGAAACCATCGTCATGCCTTCGGGCGGATTTTGGGGTGGCGTCGGTGAGCCGACCATCGCCGTGGCAGCGCCAGCAGTGCTCAATGCCATCTTCGCCGCCACTGGCAAGCGCATCCGGGACCTGCCGCTGAAGAACCACAGCCTCAAGAGCGCATGATGTTGGGCCACCGGGTCTGGGGTCTGCTGGCGCTCGCCGCGGGTGCAGCCAATGCCCAGGCCCTGCCGGCCAGCTACCAGGTGCAGGATGATCGCATCGAGCGGCCCCTGACCACGGAACCGGGTGACGTGCAGCGGGGCCGCGCCATCGTCGCCAGTCGGCAGCAGGGCCTGTGCCTGCTGTGCCACAGCGCACCCATCAGCGAAGAACGCTTCCAGGGCAACCTGGCGCCCGATCTGGCGGGCAGCGGCCAACGCGCCAGTGCCGGCCAGCTGCGGCTGCGCGTGGTGGACGCCCAGCGGCTCAATCCGGCCAGCATCATGCCGGCCTACTACCGGGTGGAGGGCCTGTCACGGGTAGCACCAGCCTGGAGCGGCAAACCGATCTTCACCGCCCAGCAGGTGGAAGACGTGGTGGCCTACCTGCAAAGCCTGCAATGACAGCGCAGCGCCGCCGTGACATCCTGCTGGCAGCCGCCGCCGCGAGCGCCGGTGGGCTGCTGGTGCGACCTGCGCGCGCGGCCGACATCTCCGACGAACTCGCCGTTGTGGTCGCGGCCTTCGCCCAGGGCGCCACACCGCGCAGCGGGCGGGTGCGCCTGGACGTCGCCGAGCTGGTCGACAACGGCAATGCGGTGCCGATCCATGTCAGCGTCGACAGCCCGATGAGCGCCCAGGACCACGTGACCGAAATCGCGGTCTTCAACGAGCGCAATCCGCAGCGTGACGTCCTGCGAGCCCGCCTGACGCCCGCCAACGGCCGCGCCAGCGTGGCCACGCGCATCCGCCTGGCGACCTCGCAAAAGCTGGTGGCGCTGGCCCGCATGTCCGACGGCAGTGTCTGGTCGCATACGGTCGAAGTGGTGGTGACGCTCGCCGCCTGTATCGAAGACACGCTCTGAGCTTCACGACAACCGCCATGGCCATCGCCCGCATCCATGCCCCCAGCAGCCCTCGCCGCGGCGAGATCATCGAGATCCAGGCGCTGATCGCGCACCCCATGGAGACCGGATACCGGCCAGGGCCCGATGGCCAGGTGTTGCCACGGGATCTGATCCGGCGCTTCAGCTGCCACTACAACGGTGCGCTGGTGTTCAGCTGTGAGCTCTATCCGGCCGTGGCGGCGAATCCGTACCTGGCGTTCGCACTGCGGGCACAGGACAGTGGCACGCTGCGGCTGCAGTGGGAAGGCGACAACGGCTTTTCTCAGACCGAGACCTTGGCCCTGAACGTCAGCGGCTGAATGAACTCTGTGCTTTCGCTGGCATCCGGCGCGCGCCGCCTGAGGCGGCGCGTAGCAGCAAAGACCCGATGCACCCTGCTGCTTGCCGGGCTGCTGTTGCCTGCGCTGGCCTGGTCCCAGCCCCAAGCCCAGCGGCGCTCCGGCTTTGACGCCATGGGTGCCGCCACCCAGGCGATGCAGCGCGACGACGCCCAGAACCCCGGCATGCTTTGGGTGGCCGAGGGCGAGCAGTTGTGGCATGCGCCATCCGGCAGCGCCGGTAAAGCCTGTTTCAGCTGCCATGCTGCGGCCGCCAGCAGCATGCGCGGCGTCTCCGCCCGCTATCCCGCCTTCGATACCTCGACTAACCGGCCAGTCAACCTGGGGCAACGCATCAACCTGTGTCGCCAGAACCACCAGGCAGCCGGCGCACTGGCGCCGGAGAGCCGGGCCCTGCTCAGTCTGGAGAGCTATGTGGCGCACCAGTCGCGTGGCATGCCGATCGCGCTCAACACGGATCTGCGGCTCGAGCCCTACCGCCGGCGCGGTGAACAGCTGTTTGGCCAGCGCCTGGGTCAGCTCAACCTCTCCTGCGCCCAGTGCCACGACACCCTGGCAGGTGGGCGCCTGGGCAGCAGCGTGATTCCGCAGGCCCATCCCACCGGTTATCCGCTGTACCGGCTGGAGTGGCAAGGCCTGGGCTCGCTGCAGCGCCGCTTGCGCGGCTGCCTCAGCGGCGTGCGGGCCGAACCCTATGCCTACGGCTCCCAGGAGCTGCTGGAGCTTGAACTCTACCTGGCGCAGCGGGCGGCGGGGATGGCGCTCGAAACGCCTGCCGTGCGGCCCTGAGCCAGCCGGCGGGCACCAGCAACGCCGCCTGTCAGTCGCAGCTCAGGCCAGCCAGAGCGCAGCCAGGGCCAACCCCGCCGGCACGGTCTGCACATACAGGATGCGCAGCTGCACCGTTGCCGCGCCCCAGATGCCGGCAAGTGCGACGCAGACCAGGCCGTAGACCGTAAAAGCCTGGGCCGTGGCGGGCTGCGGCAGCACGAAGCCCAGCAGCAGGGCCAGTGCCAGGAAGCCGTTGTAGCAGCCCTGGTTCGACATCGCCGGCGCCATAACGTCGGCCTGCTCCTTGGTCAGGCCAAACACCTTGCGGCCGCGGCTCTTGAACAGCACCGTCTCCAGGGCCAAGATGTAGACGTGGATCAGCAGCACCAGACCGGCGAGCACTTTAGCGACAAGCATCATGGCAACTCCAGGTTGTAGGGGTCATCGTCGGTACCATACACAATTCCGGACAGCTATTCATTCCGGAGCGCTCCGTGCCTTATGGGTGAGCCTTGCGGCACATTTTCTCCCTCAAACAGAAGTGTCAGCGGCGTGCTGGCGGTACGTCGGTACAGCTGCCGTGTGCAACCTCCGCTGCCAAGCCGATGCTCTCGCCCAATGTCGGATGCGGATGGATGGTCTTGCCGATGTCCACCGCGTCGGCACCCATCTCGATCGCCAGCGCCACCTCACCAATCATGTCGCCGGCATGGGTGCCGACGATGCCACCACCCAGGATCTTGCCGTGGCCATGGGCTTCGGGGCTGTCGTCAAACAGCAGCTTGGTGAAGCCTTCGTCGCGGCCGTTGGCAATGGCACGGCCCGATGCACTCCAGGGCAACAGACCCTTCTTCACCTTGATCCCCTGCGCTTTGGCCTGGTCTTCGGTCAGACCGACCCACGCCACCTCGGGGTCGGTATAGGCCACGCTCGGTATCACGCGGGCATTGAAGGCGGCACGGGCCAGCTCCTGGTTGCCCTGCAGTTCGCCCGCAATCACCTCGGCCGCCACATGCCCCTCATGCACCGCCTTGTGCGCCAGCATCGGCTGGCCAATGATGTCGCCGATGGCAAAGATGTGCGGCACATTGGTCCGCATCTGGATATCGACGTTGATGAAACCGCGCTCACCCACCACCACGCCCGCCTTCTCGGCGCCAATCTTCTTGCCATTGGGCGTGCGGCCCACGGCCTGCAGCACCATGTCGTACACCTGCGGTGCCGGCGCCGTGCCACCGGCCTCGGCCGCTGCAAATGTCACTTCGATCCCGGCCGCCGTAGCCTTGGCACCCACGGTTTTGGTCTTGAGCATGATGTTGTCGAAGCGCGGTGCATTCATCTTCTGCCAGACCCGCACCAGGTCCCGGTCCGCGCCCTGCATCAGGCCGTCAAGCATTTCCACCACATCCAGCCGCGCCCCCAGCGTGCTGTAGACCGTGCCCATCTCCAGGCCGATGATGCCGCCACCCAGGATCAGCATCCGTTTTGGCGCGTCGCGCAACTCCAGCGCGCCGGTGGAGTCCACCACCCGTGGATCGTCCGGCATGAAGGGCAGGTGCACCGCCTGAGAGCCGGCGGCAATGATGCAGGCCTTGAAGCCCACGGTCTGGGCCTTGCCTGTCAGCGCCTGGCCCGTACCCGAGCTCTCCTGCACCGCCAACTGGTTCGGGCCGGCAAAAGCACCCACGCCACGCAGCACCGTCACCTTGCGCATCTTGGCCATGGCGTTCAGGCCGCCGGTCAGTTTGCCCACCACCTTCTGTTTGTGCGCCAGCAGCTTGGGCAGGTCGACGTTGGGCTTGCCGAAGCTCACACCCAGGGCCTCGAAGTGTTTGACCTCGTCCATCACGGCCGCCACATGCAGCAGCGCCTTGGACGGGATACAACCCACATTCAGGCAGACGCCGCCGAGCGTGGCATAGCGCTCCACCAGCACCACCTTCAGGCCCAGGTCGGCAGCGCGGAACGCCGCGGAGTAACCACCGGGGCCACCGCCAAGCACCACCACATCGCATGTGACATCCGACGCCGGAACCGGGTTTGCGGTCGCGATGGCTACTGAAACAGGCGCGCTCGGCGCTTTATCTACGAGCGCTGCAGCCGGTTCCGGCTCTGCTGCAGGAGCAGCTGCCGGTGCGCTCGTTGCCGCTGGCGCGGCCGTACCCGCTTCCAGCAACAGCACCAGCGAACCCTGCTTGACCTTGTCACCAAGCTTGACCTTGAGCTCGGTCACCACGCCTGCGGCAGAAGACGGTATCTCCATCGACGCCTTGTCCGACTCCACCGTGATCAGGCTCTGGTCGGCAGCCACGGTGTCACCGGGCTTGACCAGCAGCTCGATCACGCTCACCGACTCGAAGTCGCCAATATCGGGAACCTTGATTTCAATCACAGCCATATTGCCCTGCTTCCTATTTGCGCAGCTTGATGCTGAAAACTTCCACCGGCCCACCGGAGTTCTTGTCGAACTCGCAGCCAGCCCGCACGCCCAGCAGCGCCAGTTCGCGTGCGCTGCGGGCCTGCTCCCATTGGGCATACATCGCGCCCAGCGCGAAGCTGCGCCCCGAGCCGATGCCCCAGAACTCGTTGAACTCGAACACCTCGCGGTAGCTGTACAGGCCGTAGATACCGGTGGCATTGGCAATCACCACACTGAACTGGCTGGACTCATAAGGGTCGTTGTCGTCTTCCTTGGTCTGCAGGAAAAACGTCTCCTTGAGCAGCGGATGCAGCTTGGTGAAGGTGTCGAAGACCTCATCCTTGCTGCCCAGCAGCAACTGCTCTCGCGGCAGCGCCGTCATGGCCTTGCGCAACACCGGGAAATGTGCCACGGTTCCGGCAATGCCGACATGGCTGATCCCGGTCGGCGTGTCCACCCTGAACAGCTTGCTGTTGCCCTCGTAGCGGTTTCCCAGGCGCGTGTCGCCAAAGGTCACTAGCGTATCCGCCGCAATCGCCACCTGCCCGGCCTTCTTGACCACGACCACCGTGGTCACGGGCAAGTCTCCGCCGGGCCGTCGGTGCGGACCATCAGAGCAACACCCGGCGGAAGTCGCCAAGTATCTGGCCGAGGTAGGCGTTGAAACGCGCGGCGGCAGCGCCGTCAACGACCCGGTGGTCCCAGCTCAGCGACAGCGGCAACATCAGCCGAGGCTGGAAGGCCTTGCCGTCCCACACGGGCTCCGTCACCGACTTGCAGACTCCCAGGATAGCCACCTCTGGCGCATTGATGATCGGCGTGAAATAGCGCCCGCCAATGCCGCCGAGCGAACTGATGGAGAAGCAGCCACCCGACATTTCGGCCGGACTGAGCTTGCCATCGCGCGCCTTCTTCGCCAGCTCGCTCATCTCCTGCGAAATCTGGAAGATGCCTTTCCTGTCGGCATCCCTGATCACCGGCACCATCAGGCCGTTGGGCGTGTCAGCAGCAAAGCCGATGTGGAAATACTGCTTGTAGACAATCTGCTCACCGTCCAGGCTGGCATTGAACTCGGGGAACTTCTTCAGCGCCGCGACGCTGGCCTTGATCAGGAACGCCAGCATCGTGACCTTGACGCCGGCCTTCTCGTTTTCCTTGTTGGTCAGGACCCGGAAGGCTTCCAGGTCGGTGATGTCGGCGTCGTCATGGTTCGTGACATGCGGAATCAGCACCCAGTTGCGGTGCAGGTTGGCGCCACTGATCTTCTTGATGCGTCCCAGGTCCTTGCGCTCCACCGGGCCGAACTTGCTGAAGTCCACCTTGGGCCAGGGCAGCAGGCCCAGAGCATCGCCGGTGGCCGCCGCTTTGGCCGGCGTTGCGGCCGCAATCGCCTTGGTCTGCTGGGTACCGGCCATCACGGCACGGGTGAAATGCTGCACGTCGCTCTCGGTGATCCGACCCTTGGGACCGCTGCCCTTGACCTCCTCCAGCGGCACGCCGAGTTCTCGCGCAAACTTGCGGATGGAGGGCGAGGCATGGGGCAACTGCAGAGCCATGGCGGTGGGGTCGTGCGCGGGCATGGCCGCTGCTGGTGCAGCCGCGGGTGCGACAGCGGCCGGTGCGGCAGGGGCAGCCGATGCAATGGGCGCAGCTGCAGTGGCCACAGCGGCAGGGGCGGAGGCGGCCGCCCCTGCCACGCCCTCCAGCATTGCCACCAGATCCCCCATGTTGACCTTGTCGCCGACCTGGACCTTGAGTTCCTTGAGCACGCCGGCCGACGACGACGGAATCTCCATCGCCGCCTTGTCCGACTCGACCGTGATCAGCGACTGCTCGGCCCGGATGCTGTCACCCACCTTGACCAGAATTTCGATGACGGCCACGTCCTTGAAGTCACCGATGTCGGGCACGCGGACTTCGATGGGCCCTGCGGTCGCTACCGAGCCAGGAGCGCTCCGTGCTATATCCACGGGCGCTGCAGCCGGCATCACCTCTGGCACAGGAGCTGCTGCAGGCGCTGGAGCCGCGGCCGCGGGGGCTGCAGCCGCGGCACCAGCCACCTCCAGCAACGCCACCACGCTTCCCTGCTTGACCTTGTCGCCGAGCTTGATGCGCAATTCCTTGAGCACACCGGCATGGCTGGACG
>JANMKM010000449.1:0-3481 GCA_031372035.1 Rhodoferax sp.
CGTCGCACCTACGATATCTGGTCCGGCTTCTGGCCAAAGGCGCCGAGCAGTCCGATGGCGGACCGCCTCAATGCGGCAACAAAATTTATCGCTACCCACCGTCCGGAAAGTCTTGAATGGGCCCGTTCGAGGGCCTTGGACCGGACATCGTCGAGGGCATTCGCCGCATCAAGTCGCAGGACGGCCCGGACCTTGTCCTCTCGGGTAGCTCCACGCTGACATCGACACTGCTCGAACTTGGGCTTGCGGATGAAGTCGTGCTGATTGTCTCGCCGGTCCTGCTGGGCACTGGCAAACGCCTCTTTGCGCAGGGAACCCCGGCACGCGCATTCGAGCTCGTCAGCACGAACGCTTTTCCGTCTGGCGTCATCCTCAGTGCTTACAAGGTCGCCGGGCCTTTGAAGACCGGATAGTTCAACGGCGCGATTGGCCATGGCTGTTTCAATCGGGCTCGACTCAACCTACGCTGTGCGTACTGATCTGGTGCCTGGCATCTGGCCGATCACGATCAGGCAGCCTATGCGGTCGCGGGCGGCCGAGCAGCGGCGCGCTCCAGGAACGGGGCGTGGATCAGGGAGATGCTGAGCCAGACTGCCACGCTGAAATACGCCGTCATCCAGACCACCTCGCTCTGCCAGTCACGCCAGTCATGCGAAACCACCCAGCGCTGTGAGGCGTCGCTGATCCCCTACGCCACAATGAGATAGCTGCGCCCGCCGGCCTCGTCCAGCAGCCAACGCAACCAGCACATGGGCACATCTACCAGGAACATGTACAAGCTGCCGGTCAACGCGGCAAAGTACACGCTAAAAAAGCATGGCCCACATAGCCACCGCGGCCATGGCAACAACCATGGAAAGCCCGTACAGCCATGTGACCATGGCCGCGCGCAGCAGCCGCGGCCACCAGCGTCCGGCGTAGACCGTTGCCATGGCACTCAGGGTGTAGACGGGAACTGCCACGAAAGCCAGAATCTGCAACCAGGCCCATGGCACCTGTGCCAGACCCAGCATGAGGAACCAGAAGGTATGCACATGCAAGGCAAACACCAGATGCTCGGTGTAGTGCATGCGGCGGTTGCGGTACGCCAGCCGCATCCACAGCGCAAAGCCCGGCAACAGCAGGAACATCGCACCGCCCACATGGGCCACAAAGCGCTCGGCCCAGGCCAGGACTTCCGAAACCACCCTGGTCGGGGCGATATCGATGCGCTGCTGGACACGCTTGCATAAAGACTGCGGCAATCCTTCGCAGAAGAAGACTCCGTCGTGCATGCCCGCACGCCAGATGCCCATGCCGAACTCCAGATGCCGTGGCATCTCGGTCGGAAAGTCCGTTCTGGCTGACGTGGCATCCACCGCCAACAGGGACTGCACCAGCACCAATACCAACACGCTCACTGTGAGGTACAGACGCAGGGGCAGCACATAGCGGCGACGCCGGCCATCGAGGTATTCGCGGGTGATGGCGCCGGGCCGCAGCAACAGCAGCCTGAGCGTGCGCCACAAGGCCCCTTCGGCGGCAATGTAGCTGCCGGCAAACTGCTGCGCAAATTCGCCCAGGGTAGGGGGCCGCAGGCGGGTTTCCTGGCCACAGGCTGGGCAATAGTTCAGGGGCGCGGGAAACAGCACGTGCCCACAATTGCGGCATGCCGCAGCAGGCGCCAACGCTGGAGAGTTTGCCATGCCTGTCATGCTCTGCATTGTGCCTTCGCGCCAAACGAGATGGTCGATGCAATACCACGAGTCGCGATTCTTGCGTGATGCATCAAAGCCAATACCAGCCGGAGCCGTCATGCCAGCCAATCGCATCTTCAAGAGCGCTGAATTCATGCAGCCCACTGCGGGAGAGGGTGAGCCCATCCGCTCCGTGATCACACAGTCGGACGAGGCGGTGGTCGTTGCCTCGCATGTCAATCCCGGCCAGCGCATCGCGGCGCAAGTCCATCTTCAGGGCCAGGACACCTGGACGTTGCTCTCAGGAACGGGCGAGTATCAGCTCGAACACGACGGTGCATCGCGCTCCATTTCGCAAGGAGATGTGGTGGTTGCCCACATCGGGTGCGTTCACGGCGTCTTCAACGGCGGTGAGGAGCCGCTGATCTTCATCTCCATTGTTTCGCCAGCGGAAGCAGGCTATCGGCCTGTGTAGGCCATTGGTTCACTGGCGAACGCCTTCCGGGCTAGGCCGGCCAGGAATGTGCCACACAAATAGTAGCTGGCCGTGGCTTATCCACAAGCTTTCCGGCCATTTTTGGCAGCGAAAAGTGGTGCAAATTGTCAATTCCGGGGCTTGCAACCGGCTACTTTGGCTGCCATGTCGATTGCAAGGCAGTTTCTCGACATGGAGCTGATCAACGGCCCAGACTCTTTCAGGGGCGGACGGTATTGCGCGCCGCCGGGCTGGCGCGCCGGGCGGCACCGTTGGGTGACTCCACACCGCCGACAGCCAGCTGCGCCATGCGGAAGAACACGTCGGTGTTGTCGAGTACGCCGGTGAACCCGAGCGCCCCGGGGCCGAAGACTGACAGCGGGATGTCCGAGGCAGTGTGCACGGCACTGTCGCCCGGCACCTGGCCGGTGACCAGAAAGCTGCCCACGCTGTCACGGCCGATCGGGCCGGCAGGGTAAGCCGCCAGTGGTCCGGTCTTGACCATGGGTTGCTGGCTGTCCTGCAGCGGACGCTCGTTGGTGCGCCAGTCCTCGAAGCGGTCGGCGTTGGCGCCGTAGCCCACCAGCAAGCGGTTGTCCACGTCCGTAGTTTCCGGGTAGCCATCGGTTGCGATGCGGTACCTCGGAAAGCCGGCCTGCTCGTAGATGCCCACCACCTTGTCGCGCAGGTTCTCGCTGCCGCCGGTACGCACCAGCTCCTGCAGCCGCGCGTCGCTGACGCGGGAGCCACCGATCAGCGCCGCGCCGGAGCATTCGTGGTCGGCGGTGACGATCACCAGCGTGTTGCCGTGGCGCCGGGCGAATTCCTGCGCCACCCGGATGCTGCGGTCAAACTCGATGGTGTCGAGGATCCAGCGCTCGGTGTCCATGTTGTGAGCCTGCTTGTCGATCGATGCGCCTTCGACCATCAGCACAAAACCCTTCTTTTGCCGTTCCAGCACGGCCAGCGCCTTGGTGGTCATTTCATCGAGCATGGGCTGGTCCGGGAAGCCGTAGTCATCCACCACCCGGCCGGTCACGCCGCGCTGCCTGCCACGGCGGCCATCGATCTTGTCCAGAGCCACATTCATGTTGGAAAAGGCAAACAGACCCAGCAGACGCTCGGTCTTGCGCGGGTCGATGGCGTCGAGACTGCCTTTGTCGGCGGCGTAACGGAAACCCGCGGATTGGAAGTCCGCCAGCAAGTCACGGTTGCTGTCGAGCGCACCGGGCGCGGCGCCCCTGCGCTTGACGATGTCGGCAGTGTGCGGGTCAGTCGCGGTGAAGGCGTAGTCGGTGCGGTCCCCGCGGTCCGAGCCCGGTGTGCCTGG
>JANMKM010000458.1:0-1699 GCA_031372035.1 Rhodoferax sp.
AGCCCGAGGCCGTCTGCACGCCACAGGAGACCACGAAGAAGACGGTCATCAGGAAACCCAGCTCCACGTAACTGGCCGAAAAGGCATCCTTGAGCCAGGGGAACAGCGGTGGCAACAGCAACTGGCTGAAGTGGCTGACGCCATGGGCCAGACCCACCAGACCGATCACGCCGGCGTCCTGGCGCAGGCTCACGGGATTGGAAGCGGGGCCTGGAATTGCAGTGGTGGTTGCCGTCATGGCTGCCCCCACGCTCGGTACTGCGTATCCTCGCTGCCCCCCAAGGGGGAGCGAGCTTGCTTGAAGCGGTTCGTCGCTGCGCTCATGCAGGCATCGTAATCGCGCCATAATCTTCCGAAAGACGACAAAAAGACAGCTTTTTACGAATTCAAGACAAACCAGATGCCGGATAACGCCAGGACCCAACTCGTGGAAGTGGGTGACACCCATCCGTTCACGCCCAGTGCGCAGCGCCCGGTACGGGTGCGGGCCCGCGCCATGCCCGCCGACACCCATTTCGAGCCGCACCGGCATGCCTGGGCCCAGCTGGCCTACTGCGCGACCGGCATGGTACAGGTCACGGCAGCGGCCCCTGACGAGGTGACCTATATCGTGCCGCCATCGCGCGCGGTGTGGATTGCGCCGGGCGCACTGCATGCCATCCATGTGCTGGAGGCAGCCGAGTTCCGCACCTTGTACATCGATGCCAGCGCTACACCTCCCGGCTGGCAGGCCTGCCGGATGATTGTGGTCTCGCAGCTGCTGCGGGAGCTGGTACAGGCCCTGGACCAGCCGCCCCAGGATGCACTGCGTTCGCAGGCCCGTGAGCCAGCGCTGATGCAACTGGTGCTCGACGAGATCCGCCATGCCGACACCCAGGCCCTGGGCGTGCCGCTGCCACACCCGCGCCATGGCGACAAACGACTGCGCGCCCTGTGCGAGGGCGTGCTGCGCGCACCGGGAGACCGCACCGTGCTGGCCGACCTGGCAGCCAGGGTGGGCGCCAGCGAACGCACCGTGGCGCGGCTGTTTCGTGAGGAACTGGGTACCAGCTACCAGCAGTGGCGCCAGCAGGCGGTGCTGGCGCACGCGCTGCCGATGCTGGCGCGCGGCGAACCGGTGGGGCTGGTGGCGGCTGCCGCCGGCTACGCCAGCGACAGCGCCTTTTGCGCCATGTTCAAGGCCGCGATGGGCCAGTCACCGAGCCAGTTCCAGAACCGTTGAGCGTGCGCAACTGGCTCAGGCGCCGGTCAGCAGCATGGCCTGATCCCAGCGTTCGCCGCCGGCGAAGCCTATTCTGTCGATCCGCTGCCGGCCGGTCGCGGCACCTCGGGCTGCGTGCGGCGAAAAGAAGTCGGACACGACCACACCCTCAAGCGCACCCCTGACCTTGAGATACAGGTCGTCGCCGCAGCGCATCCCCAGAACACCGGCCTCGGTGCTGCCCAGGTGCTGGCCGAGGATCAACGCCAGCATGCTCAGGGGCATGCTCGCGTTGAGCATGGGATGGCCGGAGTTGGTTGTGGCTTGCATACGGTGGTCTGGTGCTTCACGCTATTGCTTGAAGCTTGAACTATTCGGACGTAGGATGATAGCGGGCCACGCCCATTCCCGCATCCCCCAATCGGGGGAATTGGCGACTCCCGGCAGGCTGAGGCACGCGATTGGGGCTGCTTGTCTATACAACTTTTCAGCATGCGG
>JANMKM010000499.1:0-11262 GCA_031372035.1 Rhodoferax sp.
GGCGCCGTCACCTGGACCGCGATGGACCCGACCCTGCGCGAAACCATGCTGGTGCGCGGCGACATCGACGCCATCACCGGCTTCACCTTCACCTCGCTGCTGAACCTCGAGGCGCGCGGTGCCAAGGCGGCGGACGTGGTGGTGCTGCCCTACGCCGACCACGGCGTGAAGCTCTACGGCAACGTGGTCATCGCCAGCCCGAAGATTCTCAAAGACAACCCGGCCGCGGTAAAAGCCTTCCTGCTGGCCTTCACCAAAGGCATGAAGGAAGTAGTGGCCAAACCCGATGCCGCCATCGAATTCGTCAAGCAGCGCGACGGCATCATCAACGTGGAACTGGAGACCCGGCGCCTGAAGCTGGCCATCGACACGGTCATCGCCAGCCCTGACGCACGCACCGAAGGCTTCGGCCAAGTGCGCGGACCGCGCATGTCGCTGATGGCTTCGCAGGTATCCGACGCCTTCAGCACCAAGACCCGTGTCAACCCGGAAGCCGTATGGAATGGCTCGTTCCTGCCGACCGTGGCAGAGCTCAACATCCTGCCGGCGAAGAAGTGAGTCGCGAACATGACCTCCGGGGCCACCAATTTCGTAGATTTTTCCGATGTCTGGCTGGCCTATAACGAGGAACTGCGCGCCGCCAACCATTTTGCGGTGGAGGCCATCGACCTGAAGGTGCGCGAGGGCGAATTCATCGCCATCGTCGGGCCTTCGGGTTGCGGCAAATCCACATTCATGAAGTTGACCACCGGGCTGCGCATGCCGACCAAGGGCCGGATCCAGATCGATGGTCAGCCGGTCACCGGCCCGCTGAAAATCTCGGGCATGGCGTTCCAGGCACCTTCGCTGCTGCCCTGGCGCACCACGGTAGACAACGTGCTGCTGCCGCTGGAAATCGTCGAGCCCTTTCGCAGCAGCTTCAAGGCCAAACGTGGTGAATACGCGGAACGCGCCCGCGGCCTGCTGCAGAAAGTGGGCCTGGGCGGCTACGAGGACAAGTTCCCCTGGCAGCTCTCGGGCGGCATGCAGCAGCGCGCCAGCATCTGCCGGGCCCTGATCCACGAGCCCAAGATGCTGCTGCTCGACGAGCCCTTCGGCGCGCTCGATGCCTTCACCCGCGAAGAGCTGTGGTGCATCCTGCGTGACCTGTGGACCGAGCAGCGTTTCAACGTGATCCTGGTCACGCACGACCTGCGTGAGTCGGTGTTCCTGGCTGACACGGTGTACGTGATGAGCAAGAGCCCGGGACGCTTCGTGGTCCGCCGGGAAATCGACCTGCCGCGGCCGCGAGACCTGGAGGTGACCTACACCACCGCCTTCTCCGACATCGTGCATGAACTGCGCGGGCACATTGGCGCAATGCGCAAAAACCCGGCGGTTGCAGGAGCCACGGCATGAGCAGGAAGAACAGGGAACGCTGGGCACCGGTCCTGCTGGCCGTGGTCCTGCTACTGGTGTGGCAGCTGGCCTGCAGCCTGTTCGCCATACCCGAATACATCTTCCCCAGCCCCTGGGCGATTGGCCAGTCGATGGTGGAGTTTGCCGGCCCGATCGCGGAGGCCGGCTGGAAGACCTTCTGGGTCACGATGGTGGGCTTCGGCATCTCGATCGTGGTCGGCGTGATGCTGGGCTTCCTGGTCGGTTCCTCGCGCCTGGCCTACGCCGCGGTCTACCCGCTGCTGGTGGCTTTCAACGCCGTACCCAAGGCGGCGCTGGTGCCGATCCTGATTGTCTGGTTCGGTATCGGTATCGGCCCGGGCATCCTCACCGCATTCCTGATCTCCTTCTTTCCGATCACGGTCAACATGGCCACGGGGCTGGCGACGCTGGAGCCGGAGCTGGAGGACGTATTGCGGGTGCTGGGCGCCAAGCGCTGGGACGTGCTGGTCAAGGTCGGGCTGCCGCGCTCCCTGCCCTACTTTTACGGCTCGCTCAAGATCGCAATCACGCTGGCCTTTGTCGGCACCGTGCTGGCCGAGATGACCGCCGGCGACTCCGGCATCGGCTACCTGATGCAGTCTGCCGGTTCCTCCCAGCGCCTGCCCCTGGCCTTTGCCGGCCTGGTGGTGATCGGCGCCATGGCGATGCTGATGTACGAGCTGTTCAGCTACGTGGAGAAACACACCACAGCCTGGGCCCATCGGGGGTCTGAGCACGGCTGAAAAAAAATCGCATGCCGTGGCACGCCGAACTTCATCTGGACTATTCGCTGCAGTCCGGGCGCAGCACCGTGCAGCACCGGCACAGCGGCCCGCTGCGGATTTTGCAGAGCCTGTACCCGGAAGGCGACGCCATCTGCCACAACGTGCTGGTGCATCCGCCCAGTGGCCTGGTGGGCGGTGACACGCTGGATATCGACGTGCAGGTTGGCGCCGGGGCCCATGCCCTGTTGACCACACCAGGCGCCACCCGCTTCTACCGCAGCACCGGGGCAGCGGCGCGGCAACATGCGCGTTTGCGGCTGGCAAATGGCGCCCGCGCCGAATGGCTGCCGCTGGAGACCATCCTGTACAGCGGCTGCGTCGCCGAGAACCGTTTGTTGCTGGAACTTGCACCTGGTGCCGAACTGCTGGCCTGGGACCTCACGGCACTGGGCCTGCCGCATGCGGGCCAGCCCTTTGCGCTGGGCAGTTTCACGCAGCACATGGAGATGCCGGGTCTGTGGCTGGAACATGGCCGCATTGCTGCCGATGACAGTCTGTTGCGCCACAGCCCGCTGGGCCTGGCGGGCAAGCGCTGCCTGGGATGCCTGTTGTTTGCCAGCGGCACACCCAGAAGCAGGCCGCAACGCGAACAGGCGACCGAGCTGGCGCGCGGCGTGATCGCTGGCCATCCGCTGGCACGCTGGTCCGGTGCCACCAGCCCGAGCAGCCAACTGCAACTGCTGCGGGTATTGGGCGATGAGGTGGAAGAAGTAGCCAGCCTGCTGCGCGCCCTGTGGTCGGTATGGCGTGGCCACTTCTGGGGTCTGCCCGGGCGTCTGCCACGCATCTGGGCCACCTAGACGCCGGGCACCAAACTGCTGGCACCCCGCTGATCAGCGGCAAGGTTCGGGCTTGCCACCTTTATGCAAAAGCTCTCAAGTGCTAGTATTTTGATAACGCCCGCAGATGTCCTGCGCAGGTGGGCCAGCCCGGGGGCAAGGTTTGGACAGAATCGCTGGTCATCGTTGTGCCGCCACGGTCGCCACACGGCTCGGGAGCGCCGCATGGCATTGAGCGACGATGGCCTGGTGGCCAACTCGGCCTTGGTCATTGACAGCAACCCCACGTCGCGCTCAATCTTGATCTCGCAGCTCAAGGGCTTCGGCGTTGACAGTGTGGTCCAGGCAACGCGGCTGGCAGACGCACGCCGCCAGCTGGAGTACCGCACTTTTGACATCGTGCTGTGCGAGCACCACTTCATCAACGATGCCTCGTCCGGACAGGACCTGCTGGACGATTTGCGGCGCAACCAGTTGTTGCCGTTCTCCACGGTGTTTGTGATGGTCACGGGTGAGGCCACCTATGCCAAAGTGGCCGAGGCGGCCGAGTCGGCGTTGGACGGTTACCTGCTCAAGCCGCATACCGCCACGGCCCTGGGGGAACGACTGCGTTCGGCGCGCAATCGCAAGGTCTCGCTGCAGGCGATCTTCAAGGCCATCGAGGCCGAACAGTTCGAGCAGGCTGCCAGCCTGTGCCTGGAACGCTTCGAGGCCCGTGGCCCTTATTGCTTGTATGCGGCTCGGGTCGGCGCCGAACTGCTGTTGCGCACCGGTCAGCTCTCGCAGGCCCAGACCCTGTACGAGGCTGTGGTGGCTGCCAAGACCCTGCCCTGGGCCAAGCTGGGTGTGGCGCGCTCGCAGCTGGACGCCGGCCAGACACAACAGGCCATCAGCACGCTGGAGAACCTGATCAACGAGGACCCCGGCTACGCCGACGCCTACGATGTGCTGGGCAAGGCGCAATTCGAGGTCGGCAAGTTTGACAAGGCACTCGAGATTTACCGAGTGGCCTGCGACAAGACGCCGTCCTCGATCAGCCGGCTGCAAAACCTGGGCATGATGGCCTTCTACTCCGGTGACCGGGTTGAGGCCGAAAAGGTGTTGGACAAGACCACCCGCCTCGGGCTGGACTCCAAGATGTTCGACTGCCAGACCCTGGTGTTGCTGGCCTTCGCCCGGCTGGACAGTGGTGACAAACGTGGCCTCAAGCGCTGCGAGGACGACTTTGTGCGGCTGATTGAGCGCAACCCCGACAGCACGCGGCACAAGCGCCTTGCGAACGTAGTTGGCGCCTTGGGCCTGATCCAGCAGCACCAGTTCGCCCGGGTGGTGGACGTGGTGCGGGTGATGGTTCCGGATGTGCAGGCGCCGGACTTCGACTTCGAATCCGCCAGCAATCTGCTGGCACTGCTGGCACAGTTGTCGAACAAGGCGATACAGCTCGACGAAGTAGAGTCGGTGGTGGAGCGCATCGGCATGCGCTTTTGCACCAACCGCTCACTCACCGAATTGCTGGCTGGCGCCTGCGGCGTGCATCCACCCTACGCCGACATGGTGCGCAACTGTCAGGTCCAGGTACTCAAGCTGGCCGAAAGCGCCATGTCGCTGAGCATGGCCGGGGACCCGGGCGCCGCCGTCCGGACCCTGATCCAGCATGGCGAGAGCACGCTCAGCGCCAAGCTGATCGAAACCGCCTGGCTGGTGTTGCAACGCTATTGCGACAAGATCGACGGCGCATCCGCCCTGAGCGATACCGTTGATGGTTTGCGCAACCGCTACTGTGCCGCCAATTCCCGGCCCAGCCTGGGCGCCGGCAAGCGCTCGGCCGGTGGCGTGACACTGCGCAGTGGCGCCAAGCCAACGCCATCAAAAAACGCTGCCAAGGCGAGCTGAATCAGATCGCCACCAGCTGGCGCACGCCGTTGGCTTCCATGTCCTTGCCCAGCCCACGGGCGATGAACTCGCCCCGCTCCATCACCAGGTAGTCGTCGGCCAGTTCCTGGGCAAAGTCGTAGTACTGTTCCACCAGCAGGATCGCCATGTCACCCCGGTCGGCCAGCATCCGGATCACCCGGCCGATGTCCTTGATGATGCTGGGCTGGATACCCTCGGTCGGCTCGTCCAGGATCAGCAGTTTCGGCTTGGCTGCCAGCGCCCGCGCGATGGCCAGTTGCTGCTGCTGGCCACCCGAGAGGTCGCCGCCACGCCGACCCAGCATGGCCTTGAGCACCGGAAACAGTTCATACAGCTCCGCCGGAATCGGTGTCGATGCGCTCTTGTAGGCCAGACCCATGCGCAGGTTCTCTTCCACGGTGAGCCGGGCAAAGATCTCGCGGCCTTGCGGCACGAAGCCGATGCCGGCACGGGCACGCTCATAGGGCGTAGCGCTCTGGATCTGCTGGCCATCAAATTCAATGCTGCCGGTCTTGATGGCCACCAGCCCCATCAGACTTTTCAGCAAGGTGGTCTTGCCCACGCCATTGCGACCCAGCAGCACCGTCACCTTGCCCAGGTGTGCCTCCAGGCTCAGGTCACGCAGGATGTGCGAGCCGCCGTAGTACTGGTTGATGTTCTTGACGGAAAGCATGTCATTCGCCTCGACGGGCTGCCCCTGGAGGCGAATGCGCCCCCGCGGGGGGCAGTGCGGCGCCGCAGGCGCAAACGTGGGGGCTCATGTTCATCGCCCGAGATAGACTTCAATCACGCGTTCATCCGCCTGCACCTGGTCCAGTGTGCCCTGCGCCAGCACCGAGCCGTCGCACAACACGGTCACGATCTCGGAGATGGTCTTGATGAAGCTCATGTCGTGCTCCACCACCATCAGCGAATGCTTGCCTTTGAGCGTGAGAAACAGTTCTGCAGTGCGCGCTGTCTCTTCGTCGGTCATGCCGGCCACGGGCTCGTCCAGCAACAGCAGCTTGGGGTCCTGCATCAGCAACATGCCGATCTCCAGCCATTGCTTCTGGCCATGGCTCAGATTGCCAGCCATGCGCGTCACGCTGTCGGCCAGGTGGATGGTGTGCAACACTTCGGCCAGGCGGTCGCTGCTGGCCGAGTCCAGACGGAACAGCATCGACGACTTCACGCCCTTGTTGGTCTTGAGCGCCAGCTCCAGGTTCTCGAACACCGACAGGTTCTCGAACACGGTGGGCTTTTGGAACTTGCGGCCGATGCCCAGCTGCGCGATCTCGGGCTCGGAATAACGCAGCAGGTCGATGGTGCTGCCGAAGAACACCGTACCCGCATCGGGCCGGGTCTTGCCCGTGATGATGTCCATCATCGTGGTCTTGCCCGCGCCGTTGGGCCCGATGATGCAGCGCAACTCGCCCGGCGCGATATCCAGCGAAAGCTTGTTGATCGCCTTGAAGCCGTCGAAGCTGACGCTCACATCCTCCAGGTACAGAATCCGGCCGTGGGTCACGTCCACTTCGCCCGGCGTGGCCAGGCGCGCAATGCCGGCGGCGCGGCCACCGGCTTCGGTGTTGCCACTACGCTCCTTCTCCTTGCGGGCCTCGATCCGCCGCGCACCCTCTTCCAGCAGATCGGGAGTCATTTCCGATCACCCCGCAGCTTCTTCACCAACCCCACTACGCCATTGGGCAGGAACAGGGTCACGGCGATGAACAGGGCCCCCAGGAAGTACAGCCAGTATTCGGGCGCGGTCACGGTCAACCAGCTCTTGGCGCCGTTGACGATGAAAGCGCCCAGGATCGGGCCGATCAGGGTGGCGCGGCCACCCACCGCGGCCCAGATCGCGATTTCGATTGAATTCGCCGGGCTCATTTCGCTGGGGTTGATGATGCCCACCTGCGGTACATACAGGGCACCGGCCACGCCACACATCACGGCCGAAATGACCCAGATCGTGAGCTTGTAGCCGACGGGCGAGTAGCCCGAGAACATCACGCGCGACTCGGCATCGCGGATCGCCTGCAGCACCCGGCCGA
The DNA here is from genome assembly GCA_031372035.1 of Rhodoferax sp. Lineage (GTDB taxonomy): Bacteria > Pseudomonadota > Gammaproteobacteria > Burkholderiales > Burkholderiaceae_C > CAISIP01. Next base: position 6,931 of record JANMKM010000499.1, read on the forward strand.
ACTTGGCCGTGACCAGCCAGCGCGCAAACAGGAAGAAGCCCAGCAGCGTGAGGCCGGTGAGCACAAACAGCAGCATCCGCATCGAGCCGGTGGCAATGGGTGTTCCCAGAATCCGCTTGAAATCGGTGAAGCCATTGTTGCCGCCGAAGCCGGTCTCGTTGCGGAAGAACAGCAGCATCGCGGCGAATGTCATGGCCTGGGTGATGATGGAAAAGTACACACCCTTGATGCGCGAGCGGAAGGCAAAGAAGCCGAAGACAAAGGCCACGATGCCCGGCGCCAGCACGATCAGGATCAGCGTGGCGACAAAGCTGTCGGAAAACGTCCAGTGCCAGGGCAGGGTCTTCCAGTCCAGAAACACCATGAAGTCCGGCAGGTCGCTCTTGTAGTTGCCGTCGCGGCCGATCTGGCGCATCAGGTACATGCCCATGGCATAGCCACCCAGGGCAAAGAACACACCATGTCCCAGCGACAGAATGCCGGTGTAGCCCCAGATCAGGTCCATGGCCAGCGCGCAGATGGCATAGCACATGATCTTGCCCACCAGCGCCACGGCGTAGTCGCTCATGTGGAACACGCTGTCGGCAGGCACCACCAGATTGAGCAGCGGCGCCACGGTGCAGACCACCAGCACAGCGACCACGAACACGCTCCAGCCGGTGCGGCTCAGTACGGCCGGTTTGGAGGGGAGTTGAAGCGTGGCCATGGTGTCGCTAGGCGTCGGCATTGCGGCCCTTCACGGCGAAGATGCCCTGTGGCCGCTTCTGGATGAAGATGATGATCAGCACCAGCACGGCAATCTTCGCCAGCACGGCGCCGGCCCAGCCTTCAATGAACTTGTTGAGCACACCCAGGCCCAGGGCGGCGTAAACGGTACCGGCCAGCTGGCCCACGCCGCCGAGCACAACCACCATGAATGAATCGACGATGTAGCCCTGGCCGAGGTCGGGTCCGACATTGCCGATCTGGCTCAGCGCACAGCCCGCCAAACCGGCAATGCCCGAGCCCAGGGCAAAGGCGTAGGTGTCGATGCGCGCCGTGTTCACGCCCATGCAGGAGGCAATGGGGCGGTTCTGCGTCACGCCACGCACGAACAGGCCGAGCCGCGTCCTGCTGATCAACCATGCCATGCCCAGCAGCACGGCAATGGCGAAACCGATGATCACCAGCCGGTTGTACGGCAGGGAGAGGTTGCCCAGCACCTGTACGCCGCCGCTCATCCAGACCGGGTTTTCCACGCCCACGTTCTGGGCACCAAAGATCGAGCGCACCAGTTGTTGCAGCATCAGGCTGATGCCCCAGGTGGCCAGCAGCGTTTCCAGCGGCCGGCCGTAGAGGAAGCGGATCACACTGCGCTCCAGCGCAGCCCCCATCAGGGCCGACGCCATGAAAGCCACGGGTACCGCGGCCAGCAAATACCAGTCGAAGGCACCGGGCAGATACTTCTGGAACCAACCCTGCACCACATAGGTGGCATAGGCGCCAATCATCATCAGCTCGCCATGGGCCATGTTGATCACGCCCATCAGACCGTAGGTGATGGCCAGACCCAGGGCCACCAGCAGCAGGATCGAGCCCAGGCTGATCCCGCTGAACATCGCGCCCAGCCGGTCGCCCCACGCCAATGCGGCGTCCACCGTGCGCAAGCTGGCCTCGATAGCCGACTTGACATCGGGCTCGGTCTCGGTCTTCAGCCTCTCCAGCAGCACCGTCTTGGTATTGCGGTTGCCGCTTTGGGCGAGCAATTTGGCGGCCTCCAGCCGTTTACCCTTGTCGGCACTGTTCAGCAGCACCGCAGCACGCACCAGGCCCAGCTGCTCCTTGATGGCCGTGTTCTGTTCTGCAGCAAAGGCCTTCTCGATCAGCGGCAGCTTGGCCTCATCGGTCTCGCTCTGCATCGCCAGGATCGCGGCGCTGCGCACTTTCTCGTCGTCGGAAAACAGTTTCATTGCGGCCAGCGCCGAATCGAGCTCACCGCGCATCCGGTTGTTATTGCTCACGTCCTCGGCATCGGCCGGCACCTCGGCCGCTGCACCGGTCACAGGATCAAAGCCTTTGCCGTCCTTGACCACGAAAACTTTGTCACCCGCCACCTTCACGGCGTCATCGGACACCGCCTGGATAAAGGCCGCGGTCCGGTCGTCCGCCGCCGACACCGCCCTGTTCAGCGCCTCGATCCGGGCGTCGGTCTCGCCCGCCGCTATGCCACGGGCTTCAGCGGCCGTGAGAGCGTAAGCCCCGGAGCCAGTCAGCAGTGTCAGCGCGAGGATGAGGAAACGGATAGGCATGGGAAGAACTTGTAGTGTGGGCAGTAGCCCTGCACACACTGCAACTACTTGCTTATTCATCGGACCAGCCCCCTCTCCCGCATGCGGGAGAGGGCGGGGGTGAGGGTTGCCGCGACAGCAAATCCCCCTCACCCTACCCCTCTCCCGCGCGCGGGAGAGGGAATGAAGAGCCAACTGCAGAGCCCCAGATCGGGCAGCGCAGCAGCTTCTTACTTCTTCGCAGGCTCGTCGGGCTTCTTGTCGTTGCCTTCGATGTACGGGCTCCACGGCTTGGCCTTCACCGGACCCGGCGTCTTCCAGACCACGTTGAACTGGCCGTCGGCCTTGACTTCGCCAATGAACACCGACTTGTGCAGGTGGTGGTTCTTCGGGTCCATGGTGGAGGTAATGCCGGACGGCGCCTTGAAGGTCTGGCCCGCCATGGCGGCGATGACCTTGTCGACATCGGTGGACTTGGCCTTCTCGACAGCCTGCTTCCACATGTTGATGCCAATGTAGGTGGCTTCCATCGGATCGTTGGTCAGAGGCTTGTCGGCGCCGGGCAGCTTCTTGGCCTTGGCGTAGTCGCTCCACTTCTTGATGAACTCGGTGTTGGCCGGGCTCTTGATCGACATGAAATAGTTCCAGGCAGCCAGGTGGCCCACCAGCGGCTTGGTGTCCACACCGCGCAGCTCTTCCTCACCCACGGAGAAGGCCACGACCGGCACGTCCTTGGCCTTCAGACCGGCGTTGCCCAGCTCCTTGTAGAACGGCACATTCGAGTCGCCGTTGATGGTGGAGACCACAGCGGTCTTGCCGCCTGCGGCGAACTTCTTCACGTCGGCCACGATGGTCTGGTAGTCCGAGTGGCCGAAGGGTGTGTACTTCTCGTCGATGTCGGTGTCTTTCACGCCCTTGCTCTTGAGGTAGGCGCGCAGGATCTTGTTGGTGGTGCGGGGATAGACATAGTCGGTGCCCAGCAGCACCCAGCGCTTGGCGCCCCCGCCTTCCTTGCTCATCAGGTAGTCCACGGCAGGGATGGCCTGCTGGTTGGGTGCAGCACCGGTATAGAACACATTCTTGGACAGTTCTTCGCCTTCGTACTGCACCGGGTAGAACAACAGGCCGTTGAGCTCTTCCACCACCGGCAACACCGACTTGCGGGACACCGAGGTCCAGCAACCGAAGATCACAGCCACCTTGTCTTGCGTGAGCAGCTGCTTGGTCTTCTCGGCAAACAGCGGCCAGTTCGAGGCCGGGTCCACCACCACGGGCTCCAGCTTGCGACCCATCACACCACCCTTGGCGTTGATCTCTTCAATCGCCATCAGCACCGTGTCTTTCAGCACTGTTTCGGAGATCGCCATCGTGCCCGACAGGCTGTGCAGGATGCCGACCTTGATCGGGTCCTTGGACTGGGCTGCGGCCATGCCCGCCAACCCGAAACCCAGCGCAATGGATGCGGTGAGTGACTTCAACGTACCTCGACGATTCATGTGTTTTCTCCAAAACTGTTAGTGAGCTGACCCACGCCGGATCAGTTACCCACTCCGCAAGGGCCGTGCCAACTGGTGACACCTGCGGGGCAGAGCCGGCGCCTGACGCCAGCCGCATCGGCATCGCCTGTGATCACGCCAATTCAGTGCGGCAGAAATAATGCATGCACCAATATCAGGCATCGAAATTGGTGCACGGCCCCGTGGCTGCGCGCGTCATGCCGGGCGCGGCGCGGCACGCAAGTTGCAGCACAATGCGCATACCGCATCAACCGCCGCAGCCATGGAACTCACCCCCCGCGAAAAGGACAAGCTGCTGATCTTTACCGCCGCCTTGCTGGCCGAGCGTCGGCGTGCGCGTGGACTGAAGTTGAACTACCCCGAGGCCATGGCCCTGATCAGCGCCGCCGTGATGGAAGGCGCGCGTGACGGCAAGACCGTGGCCCAGCTGATGTCGGAGGGTCGCAATGTGCTGACCCGTGCCGATGTGATGGATGGCATCGCCGAGATGATTCCAGACATCCAGGTCGAAGCCACATTTCCGGACGGCACCAAACTGGTGACCGTGC
>JANMKM010000529.1:0-12146 GCA_031372035.1 Rhodoferax sp.
GGGTATGAACTTCAATTTGGCACAGACGATTTCAAACTAAGCGGTAGTTCATCCATCGATCAAGCCGGTCTCGCCTAACCGAATGGCCATAGTTGTCACAGACACATTGAATTGCTTAGCCAGTGAGGCAAAACGCTGGCCACCAAAGGACTGACAGGACGATACTGCGATGGCGAAGTCGAGTCGGCCACTGCCTGAATGCGTCAACAGTTCCGGCCTGCCAGAGGTTAGCCAGAATGCTGACTCATCATTCAAGGGGAGTGGCACTGTTGACCCGAACCTCCCTCTGAAACTGGTTGACAGCAATCTTGCGGGGACGAAAAAACAGGCAGAAAAGTAGTCGGCTTCTTGCTCTTGGGGCGACCTGGGCGAATGGTCCCAAAGACGTCCTTTTACCGGCCGATCTCTAAACATGTTGTGCGCTGAGTGGAGTACCCAGTGTCCGAGCTCATGGCCCGCAGTGAATCGCATTGTTTCGGGCTGAAAGCGCTTTGAAATTGCAATCCGCCTGCTCTGCCTGTCCAGGATGCCGGCGACCTCAAATTTGTCGCTACCAGCGCCAAACCGTCCCAACTCCTCGCGGTAATCGAGTTCGACACCAATTGCGTTTGCAGCAACCTCAGGACAAAGTAGCGCGAACGGATCGTTGGCATTTCCGGGCAAAAGAATGTCCCGTTCTCGCCAAATTTGACGTTGCAATAGCTGTGCCGCCGATTCAATTTGAAAGTTTTTCATCTGTCGCAAGGCCACCTCAGGGCAGTCATACAAACGTATCCTGAACACCACCAAACACTATATATGGGGTCTCGACATATTGCAATACACTACAGGTAGTGTATGGTTTACGTGCGATAACGTGGAGCCCACCTCTCAATCGATATGGAGACCCCCCATGGCCGCAGACACGGTTTTTGCTGGCAAAGACTGGATCTACTTGGCCGGCGTGTTGGTCACCTTTGCAACTTTCATTTGGAAACTCTCGGCGGATTCAAAATACGCGCGCTATCGAGAGACGATTGCATTCATGGAGAAGCGTGAGAAGGACATGCGCGATCGTTGGACAAGAATCTCTCAACGAACTGGCAGCGAAAAGGAAATTGAAGACGACGTTTATGTCTTTATGGAGCAATTGGAATTGGTTTCATTGCTCGTCCACAAGAAGGCGTTTGATGGTGAACTTGTCTACTCGTCTTGGTGGCGATATTTTGATGAACCACTCCAAAGCGCGCAAATCAACAATTGGATGCTGTTCAGACAAACCATAGATAGCTCTCTGAATTCACAGTACGTTGCCCTTTGCAAGAAGTGGTCGCGTCGAATTGATAGAGAGCAAGGGCGAAAGACTTGAACTGTGGCTAGAGCAAGCTTGAAAGAATCGGCGAGAGGTTCCCCACCACGGTTCGCAACGCCAGGATGTGACGCGCGACTTCTTCCTTGGCCGCTCCGCCCTGCCCTATTTGAATAGCTTGGCTATCAAGGGGATTCCCTTGGCGCGGCCGCGCAACCGCAGGAGCCATTGGTGTTGGACCTTGGTTGTCCTCGATAGGAGCCAAAGGCCAGGCGCCAGCAATGTGGCGAAGCCATAGCCGCCCGTGTTTTCACTCATCAGCAATTGGTACCTGGTCGTGTAGCGCAGGCCACGCAAATCGAAAGCCAATATGTCGATATTTGCCAGCATGAGCAGCTGGGTGTTGGGAATACGAGGCACATTGCGCCAGACCAAATACATCTCAGCGGCAATAGTTGTTACGTCATTTGACACCAACAGCTCGCGATGGGTTGTGGGAACAGCCGCTAATGGGCTGTGCTGTTCAGAGGCGACCGCGTTGATCCACAAGTTGAAGGCTGAGCCGCGGCCTACATTCTTCAAGCCAGCAATCGTGACAACATCAACGGTCCCGTCAACGACCTGGCGGGTCTCTCGGCCCCACCCTTCAAATATCAGCTCCGGCCGCGCCGCTTCCACCAAATTTCTGTGCTGAATGAAAAGCCCTATTCCGGCCGCTGCCGCCGAAGCTGTGGCCGCGACGGCCGACCAGTATGCCGCGACGGTACCTGGCGATGACACGACATCTATCGGCACAGTAGCCCTAGTGCGGCATCTCAACGTCGATCCGCTCGATCAAGCTGCGCAGAGCTTCCTGGTACTCAGCGGTGACCATGTCGGAGTACGAAGGATCACTATCCTTCAAGACCAACGTTTGGTGCTGTGCAGCTCTGTGAGCAAGGATGGTCCGAAGGGATTGTGCTGTCGCTGGAGAAACATGGCCGAGAGCAGCGAACAGGATGGCAACCACCGTGTTGAGCGCTTCAACTGACGCATTCAGCTGCAAGATCAAGAGGTGCTCTTTGGTCAACATGGATGATTTACTTCGATACGAACCAACCGATGACCGTGAGCGCGGCAGAAAAGAGTGCAACAGCCAGACTGAGCTCAGCTGCATGTCTACTTACGAAGCCCTTCTCATCTTTGATTCGGATGGTCGCCGACGGTAGCAGTTTGCCTCGTCCAAAAAACAATACCACCAACACAACAATCGCAACAGTCCATCCGGCAGTTACAGCTTTGTCAATCTTGGCCTCCTTGCCCAAAAAGAGAGAGGCGAGCCAGGGCAAATACATGCTCAAGAACAGGAGCAGCCCAATCGGAGCAGTTACGAAGAAGCTGTACCAGGTCTTGCGCGCCTCTGCAAACGTATGTACGGTATCGATCACGCCTGCGCACCATGACTCAGAGTCGCCCACAGCTCGCGCAGTGGAGGTATCTGCCATCATCCCAGTTTGACGAATCGAGACACTGCGGCCGTTGTGATGGAAATAGAGAGTGAAGCGGTTCAGCTTGGCAGGCAGCTGGTTGTACTGCAACAGTTCCTTTACATCGGTGAACGACAGCTCCTCATTTGGAAGTTGTATTTCCAAGGATCTATACACCGCATCCGGCTGATCGAACAGGTTAAGAAGCTTGTCCCAGAGCAATTCCAGTTCGCCAGCACTTAGCGAAAATGCCGGGAGCTTTCGCTCGCGGGTGATCTGTCTTTTCACTCCAACGGCCTATCGCACGAATGAGCCCGCGTCAGCTACGCTCCCGTGAGATCCTTGATCGCGGCTGTCGGGGCATTCGACTTGACCGAGGCAATTCCACCTTCCATCGCGCTGGTTGAGGAATACATTTCACTTTTGCCTATTGGTTCCCCGTTTCCGGCGACCAGCACAAAATAAGGCGAACTGTCTTTCGCTGTCTTGCGCTTGTAGTTACCGTCAATCGGCGCGTTCTTCTTGACTGAAGCGATGCCGTTCTCCGCCCCTTGCTTGGAGGAATATCGCTCACTGGTCAGGATAACCTCGTGGTTTCCGGCCTTCAAATTGAACATGAATTGTGAACCGGCCGCAGCCTTTAGTTCGAAATAGCCCGCCATGATTCACCTCCGAAGTTGAGAGGCCAGTGTCTCACCAAAATCGAGGGGAAGCAAAGGCAAGTAGCCCCCAAACGGCCGTCGAACCGACTCAATTCAGAACTTGGAGGGAATTGGCCTTCAGACTTCGGCCGGCTGCCCCCGCTCCACACCATCCGCGACATCCAGTGCCCACTGGCCCCATTGCCGCGCATGTTCCCGCGTGACGTCCGACGCATCCGCGGAGAGTTGACCGATGGTCACGGCCACCACTGCACGGATGTGCTCGGCCTGCTGACCCTCAGTGGCGCTTTCGCTCAGTGCGATCAGTTGTTCCGAATTGCGTTGCTTGGCCTCATCGGTGATGGCCCGTAGCGCACTCGCAGCCTGAAGGGCCAGTCGCTGTGCCGGCGTTGAGGGGGCGGCAAGGGTAATTTCAGTGTTCATGGGTGGCCCTCGGAGTGGATGGGATGTGGCGGCGGCTTCAGATCACGATCGAACCGAACACCAAAAGAAAAAAGCCCCTGGGCGATGAACCCAAGGGCTTCGTTCGTCTCAAGAATTGTCTGGCTCCTCGACCTGGGCTCGAACCAGGGACCTACGGATTAACAGTCCGGCGCTCTACCGACTGAGCTATCGAGGAACAGCCTCAGATTATAACCTCAAACGCAAGGCCACTCAGCCCTGCCAAAGGGCCGCTGAAAGTTTGGCACACACCAGCCTCAACATACACAATTGCGCGATGGAACATGCGCAAGATGTTGAACGCCGCCTTACGGATCTGGAGGTCAAACTCAGTTTTGCCGAAGACCTGGTCGAACAGCTGAACGACACGGTGTTCCGGCAGCAGCAGGCCATCGACATGCTGGTGCGGGAAGTCATGACCCTGCGTGCCCAACCGCAAGCAGGTCCGGTACAACGGGTTCCGGACGAGCGGCCCCCACACTACTGAACCGCGGCAGTGTTGCCTGGTCCGCGCGACCGCTGGATATCCAACGCGCCCCGGCTGGCACGGTGGAGGTTTCTCAACGATGCGCGAGCGGCACCAAACGATCCGACGAATTCAGCGGTTCGGTGCTGTCGAGTTCAATGGCGACCTGGGTACAAACCGCGCGGCACAACATGGCAACGCGTTCGCTTTGCAGGCGGTAGTACATCTGCGTGCCTTCGCGACGCTTTGCCAGGACGCCGCTGCGGTACAGCGTAGCAAGATGCTGGGACATATTGGGCTGGGTGGTGTCGATCAGCGCCAACAATTCTGAGACGTTGCGCTCCTGGTCGCACACCGCACTGATGATCTTCAGCCGAACCGGCGTTGCGAGCACCGCGAACAGATCCGCCGCCGACTCGAACACGCGGTCCCGATTGCGCAAATCGTCCACCGCCGTGTTGCTGTCATCAGGTGCATCCATGTCTGATTTTATGCGGAGCCACCCATGTATGTCCGGAGGCAACCTGGCAACAACGTGGCGGTGCAGCAGCACAGTCCACATCACCGGGTGGCCTGCTGCTCCATCAACAGATAGGTGTTATAGGCGTTCATGCGGTTGGCAGCCCGGAACAGCGGCAGAGCCTCATAGGCCGACCAGTCCGCACGGCCGTAGGCCTCGTCGAAAGGCTCCAGATTGCGCGCTGCCTCACCCATTGTCTGGCGCAAATGCACCAGATAGTCCCGTGTCAGTACCAGGTCCGCCATCGGGTCGGTGGAAACCGGTCCGTGGCCAGGAATCACGACCCGGGGCCGGTCAACGATCAGCCGTTCCAGTGAAGCGATCCACAGGCGGCTATCGGCCTGACCGACAAAAGGAATGCGCCCGCGGAAGAACAGGTCTCCAGAAAACATGGCCCCCAGTTGCGGCACGTACACCACCAGGTCCTCGGGCGCGTGCGCCGGACCCACGTGCCGAATCAGCACATCGAAGGAACCAACGCGCAACCGTGTTTCGGCGCTGTCCAACCAGCGGTCAGCCGGCACCAGCCGTGTGTTCTGGTCGACCCATGGCGCCAGGTCCACCCTGCTGGCCTCCAGACGCCGTTGCGCAGTTTCGGAATGGAGGTATTCCCGCGCCGCCCCATGGGCCAGGATCGTCGCACCTGCCGCCTTGAACGCCTGCAGGCCATAGACGTGGTCGGCGTGGTAATGCGTCACGATCACATAGCGCACGGGTTGAGCGGTGACGCGCCGGATCTCGGCCAGCAACGCCTCCGCCAGTGCCGGCGAGCCCAATGCATCGACCACCACCACACCATCGTCGGTCACTACAAAGCCGGCATTCGATATGAAATTCCGGTTTCCCGAAGACCCGAGCGCGGCTTCACCCTGCACAAACCAGACACGCTCAGCAACCTGGGTCGCAGTCAGCCTGAAGCCCGGCCCGGCGGCCGAAACCTGCAGGCACAACAGCCATCCCAGCAGCAACCCAACCCAGCCGGGCAACCTCATACGGAGAGCTCCGGCACCACTGCTGGCGGCGCTGGCAGGGCCGCACCAGGCAGCGCCTGATCCAGCGCCCCGGCCGGGTGCTGGTCCAGCAACCGGTCCGTCACGGCTGCTGCTGCCCACATGCAGCTCAGGCTGACGAAGGCCGTCAGGTTGAACACCGCTGCGCCCGACAGTCCAGCGCCAACGGCGCAGCCACCCGCCAGCATGCCACCAAAGCCCATGCAGGTTGCGCCAATGAGATAGCGCCGCATGCTGGCACCGCCCTGGAAGCCTTCGAGTTTGAGTTCGCCAAAGATGGCTGCAGCAATGAACGCGCCCAGAAATACACCTGGCACCAGGCCCAGATCAAAAGTGGGTGGCTTGTCGTTGGCAAACAGCACCCGCGCCAATACTTCGGCAGAGGGTCCGGTGAAGCTCAGTGACTGCACCGGATGTGGATCGAATGAAATCCTGGAAATCACAAAGGTGGCCCACCAGGCTGCGGCAATGGTCAGGCCAACGCCGATCGAACCGGCCCAACCCCAGACCGGCACCCGTTGGCGGCGTGCCCAGACCACCGCAGCAGCCAGCCAGACAGCGCCAAACAGCATCGCCCCAGCATGGCCCAAGCCGGTGCGCGCCAGCAGATCGCGGCTGTCGCCGCCCTCTACGGTCCACCATGCCGATATCACTTCGCGTACGGGCGCCAACACGCCGGTCCAGGCAGCTTGCGCCGCGACGGCAAACACCAGGCCGGACATGAGCGAACGCAGATTGCCCTGGGCCGCCAACACCAGCAAACGGCTGGAACAGCCTCGGGCCAGAATCATCCCGGCACCGAACAACATCCCGCCCACGGCCGCGCCAGACAGGCTGCCACGGGTCGCCAACTGGCGCGCGTCCCCGGCGTCGAGAACACCAGAGAGCGCAAGTGCCTGAGTCGCCAGGATGGCTGTGGCGAAGGCAAACAGCCAGACCGTCAGGCGGCCACCCGCGTGGTTGCGCGCAAACTCGATCACTGCCGAGCGCAGGCAAAAGCGGGAGCGCTGGGCCAGGAATCCGAATGCCACGCCAACCAGCAATCCACACATGGCCAGAAAGTTGTTCTCGCCCAGCAGTTCTAACAGGGACTCCAGACCGGCATTCAGCATGCAATCACCATAGTCCGCCCGCGCCAGCAGTGGTTGACACAGGTCAACTTTGGGCACCGTGCTCAGCCCCTGGCCAGACCCGGGTTCCCCTGGACGTCAACTAGCGTTGGCGTATTGATGCGCCGTGGCCGCACATGCCCGCCCGGCTGATGCCGGAGCCAACTCTCCACCAACTCCCAGATCGGCTTGTTGCCCGGTGCAGAACGCGCCTCCTCGGCGACTGGCGCCCAGCCCGCCACCTTGTAACGGCGCGAGGCATCCATCGGCTTGCCACCCAGGCGCATATCGGTGATGCGCTGGCCCATCTTTTCCGTTGGCCGACAGCTGTAGGCCATGCCGCCTACGCGCACCATGTCGCCGCCCTGCTGGTAATACGGATCAGGGTTGAACAGGTTGTCGGCTACGTCCTCCAGAATCGCCTTGATCGCTTCCCCGGTCAGCTCGGTCACGGTGGTGTACGGATAGGTGATGGCCAGCTGGTCCATCATCAGTTCGCGGGTGATGGCATCTCCTGGCAACAGCGTCGTGCCCCAGCGAAAGCCTGGCGAAAAGGCTATCTCGGCCGTTTGCACATCCATCAGTGCATCACACACCAGTTGGTCCCAGCTGCCATTGAAATTGCCCCGGCGGTACAGAAGCCCGTCCGTGATGGCCAGCTTCTCGGCCAGACTGGTCTCAAAGGGTTGGCGCACACGTTGAATCAGTGCTGCCATGTCCGGGTCCGGCGGCAACTGATTGGCAAACACCGGTAGAAGGCGGTAGCGAAAGTCCGCTACGCGCCCGCCCTGCACGTCAAAGTCCATCACGCCCAAGAACTTGCCGTTGCTGCCGGCATTGGTGACCAGCGTCTTGCCACCGGCATTGCTGACCGGCACCGCAATTGGCACGCCGTCATGCGTGTGGCCACCGAAAATGGCGTCAATGCCGCGCACCCGCGACGCCATCTTCAAGTCCACGTCCATGCCGTTGTGCGACAGCAGAACCACCAGCCTGGCACCTTTGGCCCGGACCTCGTCGACCATCTTCTGCATGTTCTCGTCCTGGATGCCGAAGCTCCAGTCGGCCATCAGGTAGCGCGGGTTGGCGATGGGCGTGTACGGGAAAGCCTGCCCGATGATCGCCACCGAGATACCGTTGATTTCGCGCAGCACATAGGGTGGGAACACCGGATCGCCAAAGTCATTGGTCTTGATGTTCTGGGCCACGAAACTGATCTGGTCCTTGAAATCCTTCTGCACGATCTCCTGCACGCGCTCCATGCCGTAGGTGAACTCCCAATGGCCGGTCATCACGTCGACCCCCAGCAATTTGGCGGCGTCGACCATGTCCTGCGCCTTTGTCCACAGGGACGTGGCAGACCCCTGCCAGGTATCACCTCCATCAAGCAGAAGTGCGCCCGGTCTGCTGGCCTTGAGTTGCTTGACCAGGGTCGCCATGTGTGCAAAGCCACCCACCTTGCCATATCGGCGAGCAGCCTGGGTGAAGTCGATATGGGTGAAGGCATGCGCCTGTGCCGAACCCGGCCGCAGCCCGGCGGCACGCAACAAGGACTCTCCCACCAGATGCGGCAACTGCGCCTGCATGCCGCCCAGCCCGATGTTCACACTGGGCTCGCGAAAGTGCATCGGCAGCAACTGCGCATGGCAGTCTGTCATGTGCAGCAGGGATACGTTGCCGAATCGAGGGATGTCATACAAGCCACGCTGGGCGCTCTTTGCATCTGCGTCTGCATGGGAGCCCAGCGCCATGCCGGCGGCCGATGCGGCCCCCAGAACTTGCAGAAATTCGCGTTTGGACAGGTTCATGGTTTACTGATTCACCGGTGACTTGGGATCCAGGATCAGCGCCATCAGGTCCTTCAATTGTTTTTCGTCAAGCAGGCCGGCGTGGCCGAAACGGGGCATGCCCGAGCACGCGTTGTATGCCTTGGCGTTCCACATCTTCGTCCACGTGTATTCGACGATCGGCTTGGCCGTCGGACTGTCCGCATCCGTGACGCCCCGGTTCTTGCCGTACTGGTACAGGCTGGGTCCGATCGTCCCGTAGGAGATCTCGGCCTTGGTGATCTGGTGGCAGTTGTAGCAATTGCCGCCGTTCGCCGCCGGCTCGGCGGACTTGTCGCTCCAGGTCATGCCGCGACCGTTCTGCGCCAGCTTCTCGCCCTCGCGCCAGTCGCCGATGAACTTGCCGTCGGCCGGCATGCGCACACTCTTCAGCGCAGCCTGCTGGATGACGCTGGCAACGTCTTCAGCCACGGCGCCGCCCTGCGCCTCGGAGCACACTGCGTTGGCCGCATCCTGTTGAAGACGGTCCACCTTGGCGATGCCTTCGTCACGGAACGAGCCGGTCATCATCTGCGCCACCAGCACGTCGTAGTCGGGCGTCGGCGTCATCGAAGCGCAGCCAGCGGCGAACACCGCAGTGACTGCTGCCGCCGCGAGGAAGATGGCTTTCTTGTTAGTCACGTGGTGCTCCTTCAGCGCTTGAGGGCGGGTGCAATGGACTCGGCACCCTTGGCGTTGACGCCCATGTAGACGCCGAGCGCGATGGTCACCTCCGAGGCATAGCCGGGGTAAGGGAAGCGCTGCTGGCGGAAGCAGTCGTTCAGGCGGCGCTGCATGCTCCACATCTCGCCGCTGCTGACGCGGTACGCAGGCCAGGCTGCGAACCCAACGCCGTTGCCCGGATTCTTGGTCAGGTCGGGCAGGTCCTGCAGGCGGATGCGCTTGTCGGGCTGGCCGTGGCACGAAGCGCACGAGAAGTCATATGGGCCGCCGCGGTAGAAGAACGCCCGCTTGCCGAGCTCGAAGGTCTTGCGTTCTTCGGCGTGAGCCTGCGAGAGATTGAACTTCATGCCTCTGGACTCTGCAGAGATCCAGGCCGTCAATCCCTCGATGGTCAGTTGCTCGCCCCGTCCAAAGGGCGTCTTCGAAATGGCCACCAGATCGAAGCCCTGCAGGCGCTCCATGCACGTCAGCAGGCGCGATTCGAGATCCTGCACGCGCGCAGTATCGGCAAAGTAGCGCGGCAGCTCGACGAAGGCACCCTTCACGACACCAGGCCCCTTGCCCAGATCGCACTGTTCCAGCGATGCGTTCTTCGGGCCGCGCTTCTGCTTCCAGAGGTCTTCACCCTTGGCCTCGAAGAGCTCGGCCGGGTTGCCGTCAGCCAACATGGCGCGGTACTCGGCGATGCCGTCGGCGGCCGACTTCTGTTGCGCCCAAACCGGCATCGCAAGTACGCAGGCGGCCAGCAGGCTCAATCCGCTCACGGCGGTCAGGATGCCTTGCATGAGTTTCTCCTTTCTGTTCCAGTGGTCCTCAGTCGTTGGGTCATACGAACCTCAGCGCGAGAAGTACATCTTTGCTCGATCGAGCTTGTAGCTCCACGGGAGGCCCGCGTTGCGCCATCCATTCACATCACGTCGCCCCTCTGCAGAGAGGTCCCCTTCGAAGCCGTCGATCACGGAATACACCTTCGTGAGCCCATCCTCGGTCAGTCGCGTCGCAGCGCGTCCGCTGCGGTCGCCCGAGCGGCAGATCAAGACCACGGTGTCGGCCTTGGACAGTTGCTTGTCCTGGAGTCGACGCAGGACCTCGGGCATGAAGTCCTGCATGGGTTCGAGTTTGTAGACGTTGCGCTGCGCGTCCCAGTCGCTCATCAGCTCCTGCAGCTCCACAAAGGGCACCAGGGCGTCCACCAGCGTCGGCATGCCGACGAACATCGCCTCGGCCCGGGTGCGGACATCCAGGAACAGGACCTTGCCCGGGCCACCGCTGGCCTCGATGAAGGCGGGTACAGCCCTAGCCTCGAGATACAGCCCGGCCTTGCTGCGTTTGGGCTCCGGGACGACTGTGGGGTCGACCCCGGCAGTCGCCGCCAAATGGGCGAAAATCAGCGCGGCCGATCCCAGCATGGACATGCGGCGAGCGCGCGAAAATGGGACTTGGTAAGACATCAAGTGCTTCCGACCGGGTGATGCTGTGGTGCAGGGCAGGCGTGGGGCGAGGCTCGCCTCGGGCTCCCCGGCTAGGGACGGATGTATGCGAATCCCTCGCGCTGTTTCTTCATGAGTTCGACGACTCCTGCAGGCACGTAAGCGATCTTGGGAAGCATGTCGGCGTAGACCAGCTTCTGCGCCTTCATCGTGTTCTCGCAGGCCACGACTTTGACGCCCAGCGCAACAGTGTCCGCGATGCGTTTGCCGACCGGAGAGTCGGCCTTGAGCATGCCGATCCCCGGGCCATAGGCGACGATCTCCAGTTCGACTGCATCCTCGCCCAGATCGTCGATGACGTTCTTGATGTTGTTCAGCGTCAGCCCCCACTTCTGCGGGTCGGCGTCGCTCACCTGAAAGACGGCCTTGTTCCTGGGAAGCTCCTTTTGGGCCAATGCGCTTGCAGGCAGCAGCAATGACAGTGACAAGGCGGCCGTTGCGGCCAGCAGACTTCGTCTCAGCGGTTGGCTCATTTCGTTTCCTTTCGGGGCAGCAAAATCAGGGGTTTCATCGGCGAGCGGCCGCACGCAAATGGTCACGACACAGTGGCTTCGTCGGCGCGCCTGTCGCCCTTGTTGTCCAGCCAGGTCACGCCGATCTTGTCGCCGGCCTTCGCGCCCTTGACGTTGAACTGCAGAAACGGGTTCTTGGCGACGGACGGCCCCCAATGAGCTGTCAGTACGGTCTTGCCATTGAGTTGGGCGGTCACCTCCTGGATGTACCAGGCCGGAACGGTCTTGCCAGCCGCGTCCTTGCGCTGGCCGGTTTCCATCTCGTGGGCCATCAGCACTCGGACGGTGGCCTTTTCGCCAGCGGCTTGCGCGCGAATGCGCATCGGATCTGCCATGTTCAATCTCCTTCGGGTGTTTCGGTTCGGGTGAGGCAGGCGTGTCAGCCGCCGCAACCACCCAGCGTGACTTTGACTTCTTTGGCGGCGTACAGCACCCGGCCGTCGTTCATCATGGCGATGGCGTAGACATTGGAAGACTGCCCCATCTTGACGCGTGTCAGGAAATTGGCATCCACGGCGTCTGTCACATCAAACATGGCGGAAAGCATGGACGGGTTCTTCTCGACCAGCAGCAGCATGCGCTTTACGCCGGCCAGTGCGGTGGCCGCACCCACCGGCACGACCGCGCCATTCTCTGCAATGTCCGGTCCGCTGATGGTGACATCCTTGCTCT
>JANMKM010000366.1:0-3984 GCA_031372035.1 Rhodoferax sp.
CTGGAGGGCGCGCGCGAACACCAGGGTTTCTTCAAATACGCCATGGCGATTTCACAGCAGCACAAGCAGAGTCTGCTCTCTCAGCCGCTGGCAGGCGTAACGCTGCAACGCTTTGAGGCTGCGGCGCGCGACTCGCTGGCGCTGCAAAAGCGCATCGAAGAGACGGATCAGGGGAGCTTTGAGGAGTACGTGGCGGGGTATTACGCGTAACACGCTGTCCCCAGCACCGCGCGGCGGCGGTTCATTTTTTCATTGTCGGAAATAGGTGTCACCCCAGGCAAAGCCCTGGGTGACAGTATTCGCCAGCATACATACGCTTGGAACTCCATTCAAATATTGGAGTTCACGATGCATTTGGCAAATACCTGCGGTGTTGACGAAGACCCGGATGAAGGCAACACACCATCGTCTTCCGCCGTACCCAAGTACGGAAACAAGCCCAAGAAGCCGGGTTTGTATCTTGGGTTGTTTCACGGTCGATGCCAAGCCCGGGAAACCATGAACGGATGGGGATTCGACGGACCATCGATCGGGCCGCTTCGTTGGTGTCACACGACCTACGCGTTCGACATCAAGATTGAGTTTGAAGACGCATCCGACGCGGCCGTGTATTTTGGAGAATCGGAGTGCCAAGTTCAGATGTCCATCGACGCCGACATGCTCATCTACGACGGCTGCTACTTCGGAGATTGGACTGCGTACTACGTGGGGCCTGAGGACTGCGAACGGCCTCCGGATACGTTCCGCCAAACTGATCGCATCAACGACTTGTTAGCGCATCGAAAGTATTTTTTCCGAGATCTACGTCGGCACCCCACAAAAGAGTGATTGCCCGCAGCGTTGCAGCCAAACATTGAGCCATACTGGCCAACAATCCATCTGGAGGTGCCAATGCCCCCACCCCAAGTCAACTGGACCCGGTCGCAGACCTTGGCGGCACTGCATCTCTATCTACAGTTACCTTTTGGTCAATTGCATCGCAATCAGCCCAAGATAAAGGAACTCGCAAGCTGGATCGGTAGGACGGCCAATTCTGTGGCACTCAAATTGGTAAACCTCGCGAGCCTTGACCCACAAATTGTCGCGAGCGGGCGACGAGGTATGGGCAATGCGTCCTCACTCGACAAATCGATATGGGCGCAACTCCAAACTGATTGGGACCCAATCGCTTTGGAAGCCTTTTCGGAATACAAGAAAATCGCGACCGCAAACGGCAACGTCCCGGACGAGGAGTCTGCCGATGAACTTGTCGAATTTGCGGAAGGCAAAATTCGTATTGCCAGCGTCAAAGTGCGGGTGAACCAGTCGCTGTTTCGCAAGGCCGTGTTGTCTAGTTACAACGCGACATGTTGCATGAGCGGTCTGCGACACGACAAGTTGGTGATTGCAAGTCACATTGTTCCTTGGAGCGAAGACACCAAGAACCGCCTCAATCCGCAAAATGGTTTGTGTCTTTCGGCACTGCACGACCGAGCCTACGACCAAGGCCTGATCACGGTCATGCCGGATTTCACAATTCGCGTGTCTTCGGACCTTAAGGCGTCACCCGACGACAACTACATTGGGCCGGGACTCTTGCAATTTGACGGACAGACCATCCGCCTTCCCGAGCGATTCAGGCCAGACCCGCAATTTCTGGAACGCCACGCACGCCGATTCGGATTCATGCGCTGATCGTTGTCTATCCAATTGACGGCGCTCCCGCGAGCAGAGCCCATCTGTGCACCGTAACACGCCGTCCAACCCACGCAATGCAGGTCTCCAATAGGCCAACGATCAGAGAATCTAGACAGCAGCAAGCAGCGTGAACTGGCTACGCGTGAGCAACTTCCTGAAGTCTCGATCGAAGCTTACAAGGTGATCGCCCGTGTGCGCTACGGCGGCCGACAGCCAGGCGTCCGGCACATCGTTGTCGCCCAATTGCCTGTCGAGGCAAAGCTGCCGCAGTCTCGGCCACTCCGGGCCCAAAGGCGCCAGCTGCACGCCTGGCGATCTCAGCAGCGCATCGACAAATGCCTCGGCGTTATCAATCGGCGTGGCCTGCAGGAATATCTTCGGGCTGGTGACCAGCCGTAGAAAGCTGGCCAGCACCATCGGCATCAGCGTGAAGGCCGCGCCAGCACCCGAGGCGCTGAGCGCCTCTTCAAGCCAGTCGCGCGCCACGGCATGGTGCGGATGATCGGTGCGCGAAGCCGCGACCAGCACGATGACGTCCGGCGTCATCGCCCACCCTCCCGGCAAATCGGCCCGTCAGTCTTTTTGCATCACTGCGCAGCGCTACAAGCCGGAATCCGTCGTCGACACGGGCAGCGGCATGCCCTCAGGCTCTGTGGGCGTACAAGCGCACCCACAATTTCCAGGCAGTGTTGCACTCGATCCGTTGACACTAGTACATTGCATTTTTTCCACAGTATGGAATAATTGCAAGGATGTTTTCACGCCAAGTCAGTGGTGAGCTGCAGCAATATCTGCAGGAATTCCCCGCCGTGGCCATCCTAGGTCCACGTCAGGCGGGCAAAACCACGCTGGCGCATCAGGTAGCGCGGAGCCACCCCGCAGGGACTGGCCGCGCACCGCTGTACCTTGACCTTGAAACACCAACCGACATCGCCCAGCTCAGTGACCCGTCCGCTTTCTTCGCTCTCCACGCAGACCGCCTCGTCATCCTGGATGAAGTCCAGCGCATGCCAGGCCTGTTCACGACGCTGCGTGGCGTGATCGACCAACGCCGCCGCGCCGGGGCTCGCAGCGGCCAGTTTCTGCTGCTGGGCTCCGCGAGTATTGACCTTCTATCGCAGTCTTCAGAAAGCCTTGCCGGGCGGCTGGCCTATGTGGAATTGGCACCATTTGTTGTCACGGAGTTGCCAGCCGAACAGGCTGTCACGCCTGGCCAGTTGTGGCTGCGCGGCGGCTTCCCGGATGCGTACCTCGCGCGAACCGATGCAGCCAGCATGCGTTGGCGTCAACAGTTCATCAGCACGTATCTCGAACGCGACATTCCCCAAATGGGGCCGCGCATACCGGCGCACACACTGCGCCAGCTATGGACCATGCTGGCGTATGAGCAGGCGCAAGTCCTCAACGCCGCGCGGCTTGCCGCGTCGCTGGGTGTGAGTGGCCAATCCGTCGCCCGTTATCTGGATTTGTTGTGCGACCTGATGCTGGTGCGCCGCCTGCAACCCTGGGCGCGGCAATCCAGCAAGCGGCTGGTCAAGGCGCCCAAGGTGTTTGTGCGTGACAGTGGGGTCGTGCATGCGCTGCTTGCTCTGGGGGAGCAACAGGCGCTGCTGTCACACCCTGTGGTTGGGGGAAGTTGGGAGGGCTGGATCATCGAGAACCTGCTGGCATGTGCACCGGCGGGCACACAGGCGAGCTATTACCGCACTGCGGTCGGCGCTGAGGTCGACCTGGTGTTGGAGCTGCCGGGCAACGCCCTATGGGCAGTAGAAATCAAACGGTCCAGCGCGCCGACGTTGAGCAAAGGTTTCCACTTCGCCTGCGCAGACCTGTCTGCCACCCGCCGACTGGTCGTGAGCAGCGCAAACCAGCGCTTCCCGATGGCCGGCGGCGCGGAACATGTGCCGCTGTTGGACTTGATGCATGAGCTGCTGATGCTGCGACGGCAGTAGATTTCCGCAAAATCGGGCCCCGTGCAGGTCTACGGTCTACTTCAATACGTATTGCAATCCCGCAAATCCCGCGCTGCGCTTTTGCGAGATTGTTTGCGACTTTCCGGCACCTCATGAGAATACGCCGGGCCGTCCCAAGTTTTCTTGCACCCCCTCGGGGGGCCTGGCGAAGCCAGGGCTGGGGGCGCTCTCAAGCCCGCGTCAACCGCAGTCCCGCATCGACCAGCAACACCTCGCCGGTCGTCTTCGCCGCATGGGCGCCCAGGTACCAGGCGGTCTGGGCCACATCCTCCGGCGTCATCACAGCATCGAGTACCGACTTGGCCTTGTAGGCGTTCACAGTTGCTTCGTAACG
>JANMKM010000578.1:0-1707 GCA_031372035.1 Rhodoferax sp.
GCCGCCTTCACCAAGATGGGTGGCAGCATCCGCCTGGCGCGGGCCCGACGCATTGACTGGCCCGTGGTTCTGCAATTGAGCGCTGGCAGCATTCCAGCCGCGCTGCTCACGCTCTGGGCCTTGAAGTTGGCCGGGCCGGCGAGCCCGCGGGTCGAAGGCCTCATGACCACCACCCTCGGTG
The DNA here is from genome assembly GCA_031372035.1 of Rhodoferax sp. Classification (GTDB taxonomy): domain Bacteria; phylum Pseudomonadota; class Gammaproteobacteria; order Burkholderiales; family Burkholderiaceae_C; genus CAISIP01. The sequence continues at coordinate 182 of JANMKM010000578.1, forward strand.
TGGCGCTGTTGCTGACTGCCGCCGCCACCCTGTACAAGGCGCTGCGTGGCAAGACATTGCCGGTTGCCGTCGCGCCCGGGACCGAGAGCCTCGCCACGCAGCCAAGGCACTGGAGCCTGCCGCTGTTGTTTGGCGCCCTGATTGGCAGCCTGGTGACACTCACCTCGGTTGGCGCTGGAGCAATCGGGGTCAGCGTGTTGCTCATCCTCTATCCGCGGCTGCCGCTGCCGCGCATCGTGGCTGCCGACATCGCCTACGCCGTACCACTGACCCTGATTGCTGGGCTGGGGCACGCAGGTCTGGGTACCGTCAACTGGCAGCTGTTGGCACTGTTGCTGCTGGGCTCCCTTCCCGGCATCTGGCTGGGTTCGACGCTGGTGACACGCACGCCCGAACGTCTGGTGCGCTCGCTGCTGTCACTGCTGCTGGCCTATGCCGGCGCCAAGCTGATCGCACTCTAGCCTCCGGTCTCAAACAGCACCAATCCGAACAGGCATATCAGTCCACCACCATGTACCAGTACACCGAATTTGACCGCCAGTTCGTCGGTCTGCGCGCCGAACAGTACCGCGACCAATTGGAGCGCAACCTGGCCGGAACCCTGAGCGACGAAGAATTCCGCCCCCTGCGGCTGCAGAACGGCTGGTACGTGCAGCGCTACGCGCCGATGCTGCGCGTGGCCGTACCTTATGGCGAGGTCTCGAGTGAGCAGCTGCGGGTGCTGGCGCGCATTGCCTGTGAATACGACCAACCCAGTGCCGAGGTGTTCCACACGGCCCAGAGCACCCAAGCCAGGCTGGGCACTCCGAAACTGCCCACCGGTTATGGCCACTTCACCACCCGCCAGAACGTGCAGTTCAACTGGATCCCGCTGGAGCGCAGCGCTGACGTGATGGACCTGCTCGCCAGTGTCACCATGCATGGCATCCAGACCAGCGGCAACGGCATCCGCAATATCACCAGCGATGAGCGCGCCGGTATCGCCGTCGACGAGGTCGCCGATCCGCGGCCTTTTGCCGAAATCCTGCGCCAGTGGAGCACCCTGCATCCGGAGTTCGCCTTTCTGCCGCGCAAGTTCAAGATCGCCATCACTGGCGCCCGCGAAGACCGTGCCGCCACCGCCTGGCATGACGTCGGCCTGCATCTGCTGCGCAATGCCGAGGGCGATCTCGGCTTCAAGGTACTGGTCGGCGGCGGCATGGGCCGTACACCGGTGATTGCCAGCACCGTGCGCGAGTTCCTGCCATGGGACCAGATCCTGAACTACCTGGAAGCCGTGGTGCGGGTCTACAACCGCTGGGGCCGGCGTGACAACATGTACAAGGCCCGGATCAAGATCCTGGTCAAGGCTGAAGGCCCACGCTTCGTGAGCGAGGTCGAGGAAGAGTACCGGCAGATCGTCGAAGTGGATGGGGCGCCGCACACCATCAGCATGCAAGAGCTGGAGCGGGTCAGCGCCTCGTTCGTGCCGCCGGCCCTGGACTGCAATCGCTCCCAAGCCGACCAGAAGATTGCCAGCATCCTGC
>JANMKM010000598.1:0-7108 GCA_031372035.1 Rhodoferax sp.
CGCACCGTCCAGGTTCAGGCCGATGCGCCGGGCCGCCTCGCGGCCGGTGACGAAGACGCCGCGTCCGGTCGCCTTGACCCGCCCGAGCGAGCCGCCCAGATCGACTGGCTTGCCGGTGACCACGCCGGTGGCCGTCGAGCCCTGGTTCATGGAATAGGTGTCCATCATCCAGGCCATGATCTGCTCGTTGGTGTTCACGTCGGGCGCCGGAATGTCCTTGGTCGGGCCGATGATGATGCCGATCTCGCTGGTGTAGCGTCGCGTCATGCGCTCCAGTTCACCCATCGACAGCTTGCGCGGGTCCACGCGGATGCCGCCCTTGGCGCCACCATAGGGCACATTCACTGCCGCGTTCTTCACCGACATCCAGGCCGACAGCGCCATCACCTCCGACAGTGTCACGTCCTGGTGGAAGCGCACGCCGCCCTTGCCCGGGCCGCGTGAGGTGTTGTGCTGCACCCGGTAGCCCTCGAAGTGGGCAATGCTGCCGTCGTCCATCTGGATCGGCACGTCCACGATCAATATCCGCTTGGGCCGCTTGAGGGTTTCGACCCAGCGCGCCAGGTTGCCCAGGTAGGGCGTGACCCGGTCCACCTGTTGCAGGTAGACGCCCCAGGGCCCGAGGTGGTCGGCTTGCAGGTAGGACGGCAGGGCTGCCGGCTTCTTGGGCGCGGCCGGGTTGACCGCGGGTACGTTGATGGGCATTCTCATGGAATTGCATCTCTTGGATAAGAACAAGCCCCGAACTGTAGGAGTGTGCCCCGCGCTTGTCTAACGCCGCTTTGCCATGCATCCATGCAAAATAATCATGAAGCATTCGAAGCCGTTACACGCCGGCCTGAACATGGTGTCCGGCAGCGCTACTGCGTGAACTGCAACGCCGCCAGTCGGGCGTAAACGCCATTGGCAGCCACCAGGCTGGCGTGGTTACCCTGCTCCACGATCCGGCCCTGCTCCAGCACCACGATCCGGTCCGCCTTCTGCACCGTGGCCAGGCGGTGCGCAATCACCAGGGTGGTGCGGCCCTGCATCGCCGACTCCAGCGCCGCCTGCACCATGCGTTCGCTCTCCGCGTCCAGGGCGCTGGTGGCCTCGTCCAGCAGCAGCAGCGGCGGGTTCTTCAGCATGGCCCGGGCAATCGCCAGGCGCTGCTTCTGGCCACCGCTCAGGCGCACACCGCGCTCGCCCAGAAAGGTGCCATAACCCTGGGGCAGGGCGCTGATGAAGCCGTCGGCAAAGGCGGCAACTGCTGCCGCTTTCACTTCGGCGTCGCTGGCACCGGGCTTGCCGTAGCGGATGTTCTCCATGGCGCTGGTGGAGAAAATCACAGCCTCCTGCGGCACGATGCCGACCCGCTGGCGCAGGTCTTCCAGGCGCAGGCTACGGATCGGCACGCCGTCCAGCGCAATCTGGCCGCGCATACCAGTGGCCGTGGCTGCGCCATCGGGGTCGTAGAAGCGCAGCAGCAACTGGAACACCGTGGTCTTGCCGGCGCCACTGGGGCCCACCAGTGCCACGGTCTCACCCGCGCGCACCTGCAGGCTGAAGTCGCTCAGTGCCGTCTGCGCAGGCCGTGACGGGTAGTGGAAGTCGATGTGCTCAAAGACCACGGTACTGCCGCTGCCAGTCGGTGGCAGCTGTACCGGTTGCGGCGCCGACATGATGGGTGAGCGGCTGTGCAGCAACTCCATCAGGCGCTCGGTGGCGCCGGCGGCACGCAGCAGGTCGCCATAGACCTCGCCCAGCACCGCAAAGGCGCTGGCCAAGATGATCACGAACACCACGGTCTGGCCCAGATGCCCGGCGGTAATGCGGCCGGCCATCACCGCCTGGGTGCCCTGGTACAGGCCCCACAGCAACGCCGCCGAAGTGGCGATGATCACGAACGCCACCAGCACCGAACGTGCTGTGGTGCGCCGGATGGCGGTCTGGAACGCGTTGTTGGTGGACGTGACGAAACGCTCGGATTCGCGGCCCTCGGCGGTATAGCTTTGCACCACTGGAATGGCATTGAGCACTTCGGCCGCAATGGCGCTGGAGTCGGCAATCCGGTCCTGGCTGGCGCGCGACAGCTTGCGTACCCGCCGGCCAAACCACAACGCCGGCAACACGATCAGCACCAGCACCAGCGCCACCTGCAGCATCACCACCGGGTTGGTCCAGATCAGCATGCCCAACGCGCCCAGGCCCATCACGGCGTTGCGCAAGCCCATGCTCAGGGACGAGCCCACCACCGTCTGCACCAGGGTGGTGTCGGCCGACAGCCGTGACAGCACTTCACCGGTCTGCGTGGTCTCGAAGAACTGCGGGCTTTGCCGCAGTACGTGGCTGTAGACCGCATTGCGCAGGTCCGCGGTGATGCGCTCACCCCGCCAGCTCACGGTGTAGAAGCGCGCCGCCGAGAACAGGCCCAGCGCCACCGACACGGCAAACAGTTCGCCGAAGTGCTCACGCATCGCCATCGCCTGTGCGCCCTTGTCCGTGGCCATCATGCCGCCGTCGATCAGACTGCGCAGCGCGACGGGGAACACCAGCGTGGCGGCTGCCGCCAACACCAGCAACACCAGTGCCAACAGGATGCGGCCACGGTACGGGCGCAGAAAGGGGAACAACCCGCTGAGGGACTTGGGGCTGGCCGGCAGTGCGGCTTCGGGTTTGGGCATGCCCATAGTGTAGTCAACATGAATGCCATCACAGACAAAGCCTTGACAATAATTGCCTAAGCAAATATATTTGCGGTATGGCAACAAAATCCCGCGCCCCCGCGACGCCGAAACCTGATCCCAAGGCCTTTTACCGGCCGCACGACTACTCCCCGAACGAGAGCGTGGGCTACCTGATGCGCCGCATCATGAGCACGGTGGCGATGGAGATCGAGCGCGAGCTCGAGCCCAGTGATCTGACCAATGCCCAGTGGGTGCCGCTGATCAAGCTGCACATGGGCAGCGCCACCACCGTGGCCGAACTGGCGCGCGAGTGCCAGCTCGACGCCGGCTCCATGACGCGGCTGCTGGACCGCATTGAAGCCAAGGGCCTGTGCCGGCGCGTGCGATCCAGCGAGGACCGGCGGGTGGTGAACCTGGAGCTCACGCCGGCGGGCAAGGAAGCCGCCAAACAGATTCCGGCCGTTCTGTGCCGGGTGCAGAACGCGCACCTGGCGGGATTCAGTGAAGAGGAATGGGTGCAGCTCAAGGGCTACCTGCGCCGCATTCTGGACAACGCCCTGGCCATCCAGGCCAAGGCCCAGGCCACACCGGCCGCAGGACGTACCGATGAAGCATGAAATGACCAACCGGGTTGCCCTACCGGCAGCCCGCACCGCTGTGTTGCCACTGGCACTGGGCAGTCTGTTGCTGGGCCTGGCCGGTTGCGCCGGCCTGCCTGAGGCCGCGCCGGCACCGGCCTTGCGCGATGCCGCCTCTTTAGGCATCGTGGCCCCGGTTTCCGGCGCAGCGGCCTCTGCCGCAGCCATGGGCCCGTGGTGGAAGGAGTTTGGCGACACCCAGCTCAATGCGCTGGTGGAGCAGGCCCTGGCTGGCAACCCGGGCTTGCAGGTGGCCCAGGCCAGGCTCGACAAGGCACAGGCCGCCGCCGGCCTGGCACGTACAGCCGGCATGCCGCAGCTCAACGCCGCGCTGGACCTGACCCACCAGCGCTACACCGCCAATGGCGCGGTGCCACCGCCTCTGGCCGGCTCGGTGCGCGACAGCGGCACGCTGCAGCTGGCAGGCAGCTGGGAGCTGGACTTCTTCGGCAAGAACCAGGCCGTGCTGTACGCAGCCCTGGGCACTGCCCGCGCCGCCGATGCCGACGCCCAGGCCGCGCGCGTGCTGCTGAGCAGCAGCGTGGTGCGCACCTACGTGCAGCTGGCCCGCAACAACGCCCAGCTGGCGCTGGCGCGGCGCATGCTCGCGCAGCGCGAGGAAACGCTGACGCTGGTGCGCGACCGCGTCGCCGCCGGCCTGGACACGCGCCTGGAGCAGCTGCAAAGCAGCGGTGCCCTGCCCGAAGCCCGGGTCCAGATCGAGACCTTGCAAGAGCAGCTGGCTCTGGGCCGCAATGCCCTGGCCGCACTCGTGGGGCAACCACAGCTCGCCAACAGCATCGTGGTGCCGGACCTGGCCCGGCTGAACATCGGCGCCAGCGCCGCTGCCATACCGGCAGACCTGCTGGGCCGACGCGCCGACATCGTGGCCGCGCGCTGGCGCGTGGAAGCTGCCACGCAGGACGTGGCCCAGGCCCGTACCCAGTTCTATCCCAACATCAACCTGGTGGCCTTTGCCGGCCTGTCCAGCATCGGCCTGGACCGGCTGCTGCAGTCGGGCAGCCAGCAGTGGGGTGCTGGCCCGGCTTTGCGCCTGCCGCTGTTTGACGCCGGCCGGCTGCGCGCCAACCTGCGCGGTCGCAGCGCCGACTTGGACGCCGCCGTGGCCAGCTACAACGCCACGCTGATCGACGCCGTGCACGAGGTGGCGGACCAGCTGGCTTCCGGCCAGTCCATCGCCCGCCAGCAGGATCAGCAGCGCGCTGCCCAGGCAGCCGCCGAAGGCGCCTACGAGATTGCACTGCAGCGTTACAAGGCCGGCCTGGGCAACTACCTGTTTGTGCTCACGGCCGAGACCAATGTGCTGAGCCAGCGCCGCGCTGCCACCGACCTCGTGGCCCGCTCACTCGACACCCAGGTGGCGCTGATCCGCGCGCTGGGTGGCGATTACGTGGGCGACAAGCCCGTGCCCTGAACTCCGATACCGCATCCGAAAACCAAATGCCCGAAGCGCTGGAACCACTCCCATGAACGCAACCGCCAAGACTGCCGCCCCCGTGATCAAAGCCACCACCAACCGTCGCAAGCGTGCGCTCAGTGCCGTCGGCCTGGCCGTGCTGCTCGGCGCCGTTGCCTGGGGCAGCTACGAATGGCTGGTGGCCAGCCACTACGAGAACACCGACAACGCCTATGTCCAGGGCAACGTGATCCAGATCACGCCGCAGATCGGCGGCACCGTGATGGCCATCATGGCCGACGACACCGACTTCGTGCGCGCCGGCCAACCCCTGGTGCAGCTGGACCCGGCCGATGCAAAGGTGGCGCTGGACCAGGCCGAGGCCAACCTGGCACAGACCGTGCGCCAGGTGCGCAGCCTGTATGCCAACAACGGCACGCTGGCGGCTCAGGTGGCGCTGCGCCAGACCGACGTCGCCCGGGCTCAGGCCGAGATCACCCGGGCCCAGAGCGACGTGGCGCGTGCTGCCGACGACCTGACGCGGCGCCAGGCGCTCTCGGGCAACGGCGCGGTGTCGCAGGAAGAGCTGAACCATGCCCAGAGCCAGCTGGCCAACGCCCGCAGTGGGCTGGCCGCAGCCCAGTCGGGCCAGGCGGCAGCGCAGGCCGGCGTCGAGGCCAGCCGCCAGCAGCTGCTGAGCAACCAGGCCATGACCGACGGCACCAGCATTGAGCAGCATCCGAGCGTGCTGCTGGCCGCTGCCAAGGTGCGCGAAGCCTATCTGGCGAGCCAGCGCGCGGCGCTGCCGGCTCCCGTGGATGGCTTTGTTGCGCGGCGCACCGTGCAGCTGGGCCAGCGTGTGGCTGCCGGTACGCCGATGATGTCGATCATCCCGCTGAACCAGCTCTGGGTGGATGCCAATTTCAAGGAAGTGCAGCTGCGCAATATCCGCATCGGCCAGCCGGTGCGTTTGACGGCAGACCTCTACGGCCGCAAGGTGGAGTACCAGGGCAAGGTGGCTGGCCTGGGCGCCGGCACCGGTGCTGCCTTTGCCCTGCTGCCGGCGCAGAACGCCACCGGCAACTGGATCAAGGTGGTGCAGCGGGTGCCGGTACGCGTGGCGCTGGACGCCAGACAGCTGGCGGCCAACCCGCTGCGCGTGGGTCTGTCGATGGACGCCGAGGTGGACGTGAGCAACAAGGATGGCAAGGCCCTGGCCGACGGCGGCATGGCGCCCATCACCACCCAGACCCAGGTCTACGGCGCGTTGGAGGCCGGTGCCGCCGACAAGGTACGGCGGGTGATTGCCGCCAATGCCGGCCGGGCCCAGGGCGGCGCCAGCGCCACCATCAAGCAGGCCGTGGCTGCCGTGGCGCTGCATTGATGCGCGCGCCAGGCTGAACCCCAAGATCCATCACCATGGCTGCCACTGCACCCACGCCTGCCGTGGTCTATCCGCCGCTGCAGGGCTCGGCCCGGGTCTGGGGCACCATTGCCCTGTCCGCCGCCACCTTCATGAACGTGCTGGACTCGTCCATCGCCAACGTCTCCCTGCCGGCGATCGCCGGTGACCTGGGCGTCAGCCCGAACCAGGGAACCTGGGTCATCACCAGTTTCGGCGTGGCCAATGCCATATCGCTGCCGCTCACCGGCTGGCTGGCGCAGCGCTTCGGCCAGGTACGGCTGTTCGTGATGAGCGTGCTGCTGTTCGTGCTGACCTCCTGGATGTGCGGTCTGGCGCCGAACATGACGACGTTGATCCTGTTCCGTGCGCTGCAGGGCTTTGTGGCCGGGCCGCTGATTCCGCTCTCGCAAACCCTGTTGCTGGCCAGCTACCCGCGCATGCTCGCCGGCCTGGCGATGGCGCTGTGGGCCATGACCACGCTGGTGGCGCCGGTGCTCGGGCCGCTGCTGGGCGGCTGGATCACCGACAACATCAACTGGTCGTGGATCTTCTACATCAACATCCCGGTGGGGCTGGCCGCAGCCGGCATCACCTGGAGCATCTACCGCGAGCGTGAAAGCACCACCCGGCAGCTACCGATCGACGCGGTGGGCCTGGGGCTGCTGGTGCTGTGGATCGGCGCGTTGCAGATCATGCTGGACAAGGGCAAGGAGCTGGACTGGTTCCACTCGCCGCTGGTGCTGGCACTGGGCGTGGTGGCGCTGGTGGGCTTTTACTACTTACTGGGCTCGGACCTGACGGAGAAGCAAAAGTAGGTGGACCTGGCGCTCTATCTCCGCCGCTAGTCCTGTTACGGCAATCAGGCCATTGATGATAGCTACATTCCCATAAACCCGTGCCTTTTGCTCCAGCACGTCGATGGCGTTGTACATCGACTTTCCGTCGCGGATCGACTGGATGTATGTTTGTTTGCCATCGGTAT